>NZ_JBQSUZ010000003.1:0-289087 GCF_052375975.1 Halomonas sp. TP35
GCCTTCAGCGAATGAAAAGACAGCTTCGTGTGCAAGACTTGATGCTGAGTGCCCTCACCACAATCGATCAGGTACCAGCCCTTGCCCTTGCTCTCTCGCAAAACGACCCCGGCGACGTTTCTGCTTTTCTGCTTTTCTGCTTTTCTGCTTTTCTGCTTTTCTGCTTTTCTGCTTTTGGTGGGTACACCGGCTGAGGTGCCTAGGAAGAGTAGATTCATGTCGCGTCCATGCTTTCTCTTATGCATTAGTTTTAAGACTAAGCCAATGGACTTTCAGCTAGTTAAATAGTAGCAGTAGTTCCCTTACAATCATAATAAGGCATACATTAATACAGATGAAACTGATCTACATCCTACGAGTTTGACTTACACGACTTATAGCTAAATAATATTCGCAAAATTCTGATCGCAGCGAGCAATTTGTTCTGCAACCATATTTTGCTATATCTATTAACGATGACCAGGATAAATAAAGCTGAAATTTGCTTTTAATAACGTGTTCATTATCACAAAAAACATACACAACCATCTTAAAAAAATAAACTCTTAGCCCTAAAAACAACCATTCCACTCAAGAATTCTTAATAGAATCGTAATGTTCAATAGCTTTAACCATACGGTCTAAAAGAGGCTTTAGACCATCAAAATTAATTTTATTTCTCTGATCTTGTATAACTTTTTTAGCAAAAACCTCCTTCCCGTATTCCTTTGCATTATCTCTTCCGTCTTTAGGATTAAATGTCTTACCTGACACTACTACACCTCTGGCAGTGTCATCAAAAAGATCTTCAATCATCGTATCTTTACCTGTTGCGCTCAATGGCGTTAACACTATATATAAATTGTGCATCACATGAATAAAATCAGCTTTACGAAAATCATGCTTTTTCAATGAAACTGGGTAGACGGTTGGCGTTTCTATTTTCTTTAACTTATTTTCAATTTCCTTGTAAAAGCCTGAATCATTATCCAGAACAATCAAGACAGGATGCTGTGGCTTTGGGGCTTTATAAAATGCATATTGAGCTTCAAACTTGCTAATAAAATAACTCAGATATGATGTACCACCGAAAAGCTGCAATAAAAATCTCGTACGTTTGGAATACTCTAAAAAACGCACTAGAAGATCATAACTTGGTTTTTTAGTTTCAGAATTGACTCTTGTTTTTGCCAGCTTTGGGTAAGCGCTCACTAGCCTTTTTATCGCAGTTTTAAGATATACATTATCCGTCTTACCTTCACAAAGAATTGTTGGCTTAGCGTTACCATAAAACAAGCGATAGTATAAAAAGCGACTAAATGTTCTCTCTCGGTCACTCAAAAGCGGTAAAGTATTGTGGCCATGCTTAGCAAATTGGTAAACATAATTCAGCGGCGCTTTTTGCCTTAACCTATTATAGCTATCGACTTGGTCAATAAAATTAAGCTGGCCTTCAAGCTCGTTAATATTTCCTTCTACAACGACATCTGAAACTATCTTTGTAAAACTACCGGTTCGAAAAAGACTATGGCATTGTGATTTAGCTGTTCGCCAATACTCTTTTTTCACGTTGGGCTTCCGGTTAACAACAAGGCCTGTTACATCTTGTCTAGAATCTTTAAATTGAACTCTTGTTTTTTTATCATTAATAGAAAAACCGGAACGTGAAATTTCACTTTTAAGCTTCTTTCCAGCAGCATATTTTCCGTTATCCAATCTCGCAATTTTTTCCGGAAAAACCTTCTCACGAGTAGAAAAAGTAAGGTCATCTGCATATCGAGTATAAATGCATGAGTACTTTTCAGCCAGCGCAGCTAATCGAATATCTAATGCGTGAGTAATCAAATTTGTTATGACTGGAGAACAAGGACCACCTTGGGGCAATTTGTTATCATAGCAAGCAATCTGAGCAATAACGGTGGCAATATGTGAGTCTAATTTAAAATTTTTATTTTTAATGAAAAAACCTCTAACCCGACCAAAGTTAAAGCTATCAAAAAAATCTTTCAAATCTATATTCAATACATTCTTCTGACCTAAATGCATCATAGCATTAGTAATAATCGAACGATTACGAACAAAGCCATGAGAAAGCGACTGCTGTTTTATATCAGCATTAGGCACCTTAATCTTAAGTATTTCGTGATTATTAGCTTTAGAACTTTTATCCCTATTTTTGTTTACCTCTGAACGTGGAAACTTAACTTTATTAATTTCATCAATACAATCCAACAAAAGATTCGAGAGGCTTGATTGAAGGCTTTTTAGTTTTTCAATTGGTGCATTTATTTCTCGTTTCCCACCGTTCTTTTTGGGGATAGAAAACTGAACATACTGATTCTCTGGTCTTAATATGTATAGCACATAAGTGAGAAAAGAGGCTTTAACCCCGAGCAATTCGGCAAGCTCTTGTTTAGTCGTTACAGCTTTAAGCTTGCTTAATTTGTTCATAAAAAACTGGCTACTAAGTCAATTCACAAAGAGAGGGAATGGCTTATGGGCACCCCTACGCATGTAAGGTCAACCTAGCGTCAAGTGTAACACTCTAAAGATGCATTCCTGCCGGACATTCTTTTCACTGATCGCGATACGCGACCCAAAATCTGCCCATAAGCCGAATCCAACTTTATCAAGCGACGATTTTATTTTCAATGTATTATAAAATTTTTTCTCTACTGCTCTCCTTCTGATCTCAATATTTTTTTAATCAAATTGTTATTTTTTATGTAAGTCGAATTTTTGCCAGTCTTCTCTAGGTTGAATATCAACTAAAGCTGTAATTACATTCAGCTCAAGCGTACCTTGCAGTGATAAAAGCATATGAAGGCGTATTTATTTAACTTTATTAGTTACCTATTCTGACTCCCACCCATTAATTCGACCAAAGTAAAGCAAAGACACTGGTTTGAGTAGCAGCACCAACAAGACGACTTCTAGCCCTACCCCACACAAACCATTTCTCCACCAAACCACTGCTGCTTTAGCCCCCGCTGCTTTTCCAGCAACAACGTTAGGTAGTCGCGCAATGGATGAGCGGATGGCAGCGTGGCAAGGTGCTTGCGAAGTCTGCGCTGGTAAGGAAACTGTTCAGCAGGCACATGCAGCGGCGTGGCGTGTTGGGTGAGCCATTCGATGCCGGGTAGGAGTAAGTGGGTGGCGTTACTGTCGAGTGCGAGCATGACGCCTTTGACGTCGAAGTCACCGGCATAAATATGCGGCCGTTGGGTTTTGCGCCAGGCCTCGGCCAGTTGCGCAAAGCCGCCGCCGTAGTGGCTGTCGCCACGGTAGACGATTAGCGGGTTTACGTAGCCGCTTAGCGCTGCAATATCCGGCGAAAATTCATAGAAGCTACCCAGATTCTCTACTTGAATCAGCACATCGCAAACCTCAAGGCGAATTTCATGCCAATCAACATCATGCATTGAACGCGGTTTAACCGATAACCAAGCGGGCACACTGGCGGGAAGGCTTACCAATACCCGCTGCGCGCGCGGGCCTTCGCTTACATTTTTGTCTTCATTATAACCCTGCTCAGCCTGCTGCAAGCTGCTTGCTCCGCTTAAGTAGTCCTCCACCAACCTTTGCCCTAACTCTTTCAATGTTCGGTTAATATTTGTCAGCTGCTGTTGATCAAAAACGTGTTTATCACCGCGCCGCGCAGCCCCCAAAGCCACTTCGTGCATGTCAGACCAGTCAAGCACCGTTGTTAACGCTTGGCTCGGCTGCCGGGAGACACAAGGTTTTTTAAGCAACTCCTTAGAGACACCCTGTAATAGTCGATAGGCTGACGGAGAAAGTGAATAACTCATACGGCCAACTGCAGTTCAACGTCGTGGATCAGGCGCAGGTGATTGAAGGCACTCGCCTGGCTCTCCTGCTGTTTAAGGCGAAACGCGCGCTGGTCGTTGCGCGGCAGGCCCTGGTACTCGGCGATCACTTGGAACAGCCAGATTTCATCCGGCCATTCGAGCGGGCTTTGGTGCAAGTAATCAAGGGCACTGACCGGCGCTGCCTGGGGCTGGTCGATCACGCTTAAATAAAAGTGTTCGACATCCTGCTTTAGCGCCTGTTGGCGGGCGGCGGCCAGGCTGCTCTCCTGGGCTTGGGCGGGTGCCGCTGCTTCGACCGTTTGCGGGGTGTGGCGCGGCTGGGGAAGTTGGTGGAGCAGGTCGGCGAGTACCTGGCACTCCAAGTTACGGTCAAGCGCCGGGGCGGCTGCTGCGTTTAGTGGGGCGGCCTGGTTGACCAGCGCGGGCACTTCGCTGCGCCGGGCGTAGTTGCCGGGTACAAAGCCTGGGTGCTCGCGCATAAACGCGGCCATGCCGCTAATCAGGCGGCTGCGCGCCTGCTGCTTACGAAAGCGCGCCATCAGCTCGATCAAGCGCCGCTGCACTTCGCGTAGGCCGGTGTAGTGGTGGCTTAACTGCTGCTGTAGCTGGCTGATCAATAGCTTGCGCAGGCTGCCGTCGCTGCCTACCAGCTCTATCAACTCGTCAAAGTTAATCAGCGCCAGGCCGTCCAGAAGCCTTGCGATCTGTTTCTGGGCGCGGTCGTTTTCGCGAATTTTATCGTTAAGCTGGCTGACGAAGCCAAAATCGCTATTCAGCCGCTGCCATAAGCTGTCGATGGCATCAGCAAAGCGCCCGTTCAGGTCGTCGACTTCCTGGCGCAGGCGCATCAGCTGTTGCTCCAGCCGCCAGTGCTCGCCCCGACTGCGCGCCTCGCGGTAGCTGTGTACCAGCGCACGAATCAGCTCCAGGGTTTCCGCCACGTCGGCGTTCACATGGCGGCGGGTTTCATCGGCGAGCATTTCCGCGATCAGTTCGCGCACCTTGGGCGACAGCTTCACGCCGCTCTGCTCGTCCGGGCGCCACAGAATACGCGCCGCCAGCATCTTGCGCAGCGCGCTATCGCTGAGTGATTCCAGCGGCACTTCATCGCGGGTGTAGGCCTGCATCAGCGCTTCAGAATGCTTGCCCAGCAACGCCAAGCGCTCAGCGCCGGTTTTGAGCAGGCGGCTCTCCAGCTCATTCACGCTCTTATTCACAACAGAGCCTCCTGCGTGCCTTCTTCTCCTTCGGCATCAATCGGCAGGTTCTCTTCATCCCGAATAAAGCGCACCAGGTCGACCAGGTAATCGATCTTGCCGGTGATCACAAATACCTGACGCTCTGAGTGCGGCTGAATCAGGTAGCCGTGCTCTTTCAGGCGCTTGAAAACCTGCTTTACCTGGGCATCCAACTGGTCACTTTGTGAGCCAAAAAAGCTGTCGGTAGCCAGGCGTTCCAGGCGCTCGCGCAGGCTTTGGTTGTCTTCACACTTGGCGCTGAATTCGGCCGGTTTGAGTACATCGCCGGGGGCGGCCAGAGTATCGCGGCCCAGCGCTTCTTGAACCAGCTGTAGCCACTCCAGCAGCGGCAGTAGGCTGTTGAGCGTATCGCCAAGCTGGCGTGAGAGCTGATCCCGGGCGCTGTCATTCAGTTGGCGCCAGGCCAGAAAATAGACGCTGCCGTCTTCGTTGCTGGCCAGCCGCCGGTTAAGCGGCCGCAGGTAGGTGTCGATCTCCTCGCGGGTTTCTGCGTTGCTCAAGTGACGATAGCCGCTTTCATCGCTGACCGGGCAGACAAATTCCCCGGCGAGTAATCGCTCAAGCAGTGGGCCATGTTCGATCATACCGTCACCTCCTGCTGACGTTCCTGGAGCCGCTCGGCCAGGCGGCTCAGGCGCGGTTCAATGCGTTTTAACACCCGTTTATTGGCGTTAGCGTTATCGCGGTCAATCAAATAGCGATTGGCGAACAGCAGCAGTACATCCGATTCGGGATTGGGGAACGCGCCGACAATATGAATGCGGTTGCTGTCACAGGCCTCAAACAGCTTTTCGACGTTGTGATAGGCCAAGGTGCCGATCTCATCGATGGGCCAGTGGATGGCGATTTCTGCGTCACCACGCAGCAGGCGAGTAAACGCGAGCAGGAATTTACACAGAATCAGGTAGGCCATGCCGTGGCTGGAGGACTCCAGCAGCTGGCGGTCGTTTTTAATCACCAGGTCTGTGCCGCCTTCGTTCAAGTGAAGCTCCAAGCGCAGCAGGCTTTCAAAGCTGTACTGCTGGTCGCTGCGCAGTAAATCGACCACGTCGGCGAGGGTGTTCAGGTAATCGTCGCTGGGTAGCGTCTGGCCGGATTCGCGCCACTCTTTATAGCGCTGAGCGAACAGCTTCAGCGGCTCCCAGAAGCCCAGCTCGTCGATGGTGGACTGAATACGCACTTCGGCCTTGGTGATGCCTTCCAGGCGCAGGTCGTCGGCGACTTCTTCAGAAAGCCGGCGGCTCTGGGCGCTGATGCGGCGGTTCAAATCGCGGAATACGGTAAAGAATTTATCCAGGTCGTCGCTCAGGTTGCGGCCTTCCTGAATCAACTGCTGCTGTTGGTCTTCAAGCAGTTTGAGCATGTCGCGCAGTAGCGGCAGTTGGAGGCGCGGGTTGTCGCTTTGCAGCTTGCTGCGCTCGCTCTCCAGCGCTTCGGCAAAGCCGCTGCTGGCGTCCTTGATCAGTTGGCTTTCCACATCCAGGCAGCCACGGCGCAGCTGTTCGATTAACTGATGGCGATTGCCCAATGCCTGGCGGGCGCGCTCAATGCGCTCGTCCACATCGCCCAGCGGCGCAGAAGCGGCCTGGCCGTCGGGTTCAATGGCGAGGCCTTCCAACTGTGTCAGCAGTGGCTTTAAGGCTTCCAGGCTGGCGTGTTCACTCTCTCGCTTCGTTTTAAGCGTGCTGACGGTGCTTTGGTGAGTTTTGCGCGCGGCCTGAAAATCATTTTTCAAACGCTCTTTATCGCGCTGAAGTTGCTGCTCGGTTTGCTCCAGCTCGGCTTCCTGGGCGACCAACTGCGGCTTGTGCTGCCCCCACTCCACGCGCATAAAGCGGGTGTATTCGGTAAGTTCATCCTGACGCGCGGCGGTGACGCGGATGCGTTCCTCCTGGCTTACCAGCCGCGCCTTGGTGTCTTTTAGCTTTGCCGGGTCGACGCCCTGCTCGGCCAGCTCCTGGCTAAAGGCCTCTTCCAGCTCCGCCCGCTGGCGTTGGTGCTCGGTGTTGGCATCGCTCAGCTGCTGCTTGTACTGGCGCAGCTGGGCTTCCAGGCTATCCACCTGGCTTTGGCCATCGGCTTTTAACTCTAACAACTGGCTTTGATGGGTTTCACCCAGCGTTGTTAGGGCTTGCTGCTTCTCTTCACGCAGCTCAGCTTGTGCCTGCTCCTGGCGGGCTAACGTGGCTTGATGAGTGGCGCGGCGCTCCTGTTGATGCTTGGCGTGGCGTTCTTGCTGCTGGCGGCGCGCTTCAAGGGCAAACTCAACTTCCTGCTCGGCACGCTTATGGGCCATACGGCCCTGATCTTGAGCTTCATCGGCCTGTTGGACGCTCTCGTTATGCTGTTTAAGCGCTTTCTCGGCCGTTTGGCACTCTGCCTGCGCGCGCCGTTTGGCACTATCCGCTTCTTCAATGGCGGCAAGCAGCGTGGCTTCGTCCTGGGCGTAATCGGGCAAGGCAATGGCCGAGAGATCCAGCGCCAGCCCAAACAGGTCGTCGCTGCCGCCGTCGGCTAGTTGAGGTGCTAGATCGCGCCGTTCCAAAAGCTCGGGCGCAATCACTTTACCTAACTGCTGCTCCCAGCCGGGGCGATGGTAGCGCAGAAAATGGCGCAGGCTGCCCTGTTCAGGGTCACGCTGCTGGTAAAGCGCGTAGCTGCGCTGCTCGGCGCGCTCAAGGTGCTGACGCAGCTGAACCAACTGCTGCTCGGCATCGTCCCTGGCGCGGCGGCAGCTTTCAAACTCGCGGCGCAGGCCATCTAGCGTCGCGGCCGATGCATTACGCTCTTGCTGGGCCTGATCCAGTCGCGCCTGGGCAAGCTCCGCCTCGTTGGCTTCTTCGGCGGTTTGTGTCGAAAGCGAGAGCTGGGCTTTTAGCTCGGCCAGCTGCTCAACGCCCAATTCAAGCTGGGCCTGATACTCGCCTTCCAGGCGTTGGCGCTCCTGTTGATAGCGCTCGCTTAGCTGCTGCTCGGCTTCCCACTGCTGTTCACGGCGCAGGGCTTTCTCTTCGACCAGGGCGTCGATCAATTCCTGGGCTTCACCGGTCTGGCGGGCCAGCGCCTCGGAAAGCTCACGCAGGCGTCCATCAAGCCGCGCCTGGCTCTCTTTTACCGCATCCTGCATCACGTTCAGGTGGGCGCGCAGCTGGTCGCGCTGCTCGCGCCACTGAGGCAGCGCATTGATATCGCGCTCAAGAGCGGGCATATCCGCCTCGAAATAGTGCTCGTACTGGGTTTGCAGATCATTAAGGCGGCGCTGGGTCTGCTGTAAATCGCTGACCACTTCGCTATGGCGGTCGTTAAGCTCATCCCGCGCCTGGGCGTAGTCGCTTTCCCGCTGCTGGAAATCGCGTTGATGGCGTGCAAGCTCGGCGTCCACATCGGCCATGCGCCGCTCAGCCTGCTGGCGGTCATCTTCAAGCTGGGGCTTAAGCTGCCAGAGGGTGGCATCCAAATGGGCAAGCTCGCGATCAATCCCGGCAAGCCGGGCAAGCGATGCCTGCAGGGGCTCCAGGCGCATCGATTGGCGCATCTGGGCAATCCATTCACGCGCCTTGGTGTTACGAATCCGCGTGACCGGCAGTTCAACGCCATCCTCTTCGAAAATCGCTGCCAGCATGGTTTTGAGGGTATCCATCTTGCCCTCTTTGGCATGCACCGCCGACACCAGCTTTTCAATATGGCGAATGCGCCGCTCGGGTTTGACCAGGCTGAACTGCGCGGCGATCTGGCGCAGCTTGAGGCCATCACGACTATTGCCGTGCAGTTGGGTAAAGTCGTTCTGGATCACCGAGCGAAATTCAGAGGTCGCGCCAAGCTTGGACGACACCGGCGTACCGCTGCGGCGCAGGCCGCTGGCCCACTGGCTGTAGTCGAGTGCGGTCACGCCCGCCTCGCTCTCCACCAAATAATCTTCCGGCTGATAAGGCCCGCCCACAAAGCGGTACTCTACCCCGCCTTCAGCTTTTCGGGTCAACACTGCCTGGCAGATGTTGCCCGCCTCACGGCGGTATTCATACACCAGGTAGCTGTTGCGATGCGGCAGATAAAACGCATCAAACTTCATGCGCGTTTTGGGCACTACCTTATTGGGCAGCTCGCCGTAAAACACCGGTACCAAGCGCTGAAGCGTGGTTTTACCCGAAGCGTTAGTACCGCAAATATTGGTGTGGCCGTCCACACTGAGTTCAACCACGCCTTCAAGGTGGCCGTGAATCATCACGATACGTAGCAGGTGGGCCATGCCGTGTCCTTGATCGATAGGGTTTCGAAAACGACTATCTTGCCAGACGCGAGCCATAGCAGCTACGCGTCTAAAAAAAGCTGGCCTACCATAGCACTTAGTACTACAAATAAAAGGTGACAGTAAAGGTATCAAATGCGAGTATTTAAGAACAAAGTATTCACTAAATGGGCAGCAAAGGAAGGGCTGGGTGATGCTGCCTTGTTAGCCGCCGTTGAAGAAATGGAACGCGGCATGATTGATGCCAACCTGGGTGCTCATGTGGTGAAAAAGCGCGTGGCGGTGGGTGGTCGAGGTAAAAGCGGCGGGGTCAGAACCCTGTTAGCTTACAAAGTCAGTAATAAAGCGTTTTTTGTTTATGGCTTTGCCAAAAATGCTCGCGTCAACATCAGCGCCAATGAACTAAACGCATTGAAATATTTGGCAAAAGAACTGCTGGCTTACAGTGACGAAGCTTTAGTAGAAGCCATTAATCATGGCGTGTTAATTGAGGTAGAAAACGATGGATAAATCAATCCTGGACATGGTGCATGAAACAGCTCAAGACCTGCACGCGGCGGGTGTAATGAAAGAAATAACACTGCGCGAGTTCGATGCGCTTTGCCTGCCCCCAGTAAAAGAGTACACAGCGCTACAGATCAAGCGAATTCGCACAAAAAACCACGCCAGCCAAGGCGTTTTTGCGGCGTACCTGAATACCAGTGTTTCAACGGTTCAGAAATGGGAGCAAGGCCAAAAGAAACCCAATGGCTCCTCGCTAAAGCTGCTGAACCTGGTGGCTGAAAAAGGATTAGAAATACTGGCTTAGCCGTTAGTGCCTTCTACTCTGCTTAATAACCCCTCAAAAAAAACGCACCTCGTTGGCTGCCAGCCCTTCCAGCGACACCAAGCACAACGCCAACCCGTTCAGCGAAGCGCTAGAAAGCGCGTTAGAGATCAAGCTAATGCCTATACTTAAGCAAGCCCAGGATCCGCTTGATCTATTGAATCGCGGTAAAGTACTTCAAGAAGCGTTTTAAGTTAATCATTGACACAGTTTTAGGACTTTCTATGCCCCGCTACCCCGAGCACCTTACCGGCGAAGGCCCGGTTAATCCCTTTCCGGGAATAAAAGTACTTGAACGCCGCCTGGGCCGAGCGATCCCCCACCAGTTGGGTTCCAACGAAGGGCTGGACATGCCTCACCAGGCGCTGCGCGAGCACTTTGGTGATGCGCTGGCGGCGCACGCTTACGGCTATGGAGACGCCGAGGCGTTTGGTGTGCGTACCCGGTTAAGCACTCAGTTGGGCACGCCTTTTGATCATCTGTTGGTTGATGCGGGTGCCGATAGCCTGATTGCGCTGGCATTACGCACTACCTGCGAACCCGGCGCTACGGTGGTGTGCACGGCGGGCACCTATCCCACGTTTGGCTACTTTGCGAAAGGCCAAGGCTGCCGCTTGGTTGAACCTGGCTACCATGAAGCGCCCGGCGTGTTGGCGCCGGACCTGGAAGCGCTGGTCGCCGCCGCGCAACAGGAAAACGCCCGCCTCGTTTACCTGGCCAACCCGGATAACCCCAGCGGCCACCTGCACAGCGACAGCGCTATTATCAAACTGCGCGAGGCGCTGCCGGATACCTGCTGGCTACTGCTGGATGAAGCGTATGGCGATTTTCGTGATGATGCGGGAAGCGAGTTTTCGGCTAAAGCGCTGCCCGGCGTGATTCGCCTGCGTACACTTTCCAAAGCCCACGGCTTAGCGGGGCTGCGCATTGGCTACGCCATTGCAGAGCCTGACGTACTGGCCATGATGATGAAGGTGCGTATTCACTACGCGGTTTCCGCACTGACGCTGGCCGCCGCCGAAGTAGTACTCGACCATCCTGAAGAAGTGCGCCAGCACGTGGCGGATGTAAAAGCCCGCCGAGAGCAGTTGGCCGAGTACTTTCGTGCTTTAGGGGCCGATGTACTGCCGAGTGCCACCAACTTTATCGGCATTCGCCTGCCCAGTGAGGAACTGGCCGCCCACGTACATCAGCAGCTGCTTTCAGAAGGTGTGCTGGTCGCTCGCCTAGCGCACCCGGCGCTCGCCAACGTGATACGCATTACCGCCGTAGCGGATGCCCTGGTGCCGGGCCGGCTGGCAACGCTTGAGCAGGCTATTAAAGCGCACGTCTGAACTGCTTAGACTTATCTATAACCCCGGCTTAAGCCGGGGACAACCAGTGCCTGAAATCCTCTAGCTCGCCCCATACCGCTTGGCGATAGAGGCGCTGTAGCCTGCCTGTGACGCTGTCGTGGCTAATCGGTTCGCTGGCGGGCGGTGCGCCTGCGCGAACGCCTATCCGGCGTCCATCAAGTTCTCGAAGCGGGAGTATTTCCGCGGCGGTGCCGGTTAAAAAAGCCTCATCGGCGGTATACAGCTCATCGCGAGTAATTCTGCGCTCACGCACCTCAATACCCAGCACCTGTTGCGCTAGCTGAATCACGCTATCCCGGGTAATCCCCTGCAGGCACGAGGTCACCTCGGGCGTGTGCAGCACACCATCGCGTAGCAGAAAGACATTAGCCGCCGAGGCTTCGGCCACATAGCCCTCGGGGTCGAGCATGATGGTTTCATCAAAACCGGCTTTAACGGCGGTGTTGAGCGCCAGCATCGAGTTGACGTAGTGGCCACTGGTCTTGGCGCGACACAGGCTGATATTCACATGATGGCGTGCCCAGGAAGACGTTAGCGCGCGCAGCCCGTGGGTAGCGGCCTGGGGTGAGATATACGGCCCCAAATCCCAAGCGGCCACCATCACATGGGTCGTCAGCCCTTGGGCGCGTAGCCCCAAGCCTTCTGCGCCTAGAAACACAGTGGGTTTCAAGTAGGCATTGCTCAGGCCGTTTTTACGCAGGCACTCGCGCTGGGCGGTGATTATTTCCGCTTCGTTAAACGGCAGCGGGACGTCCAGCGCATGGGCGCTTTCCGCCAAGCGGCGCGTGTGTTCTGCCACCCGAAAAAGATGTGTACCGGTAGCGCCAGCGTAGGCGCGCACACCTTCAAAACAACCCATGCCGTAATGCAAGGTATGGGTAAACAGGTGCACCTTGGCCTCGCGCCATTCGCGCCATTCACCGTCCTGCCAAATCCAACCGTCGCGATCATAAAGCGGTGTCATGCCCGTTCTCCCATTGTTGGCGCCAGCCATCGATCAGAACCTGCTGGTGCGGCTGCAAGGCCTGATAGCCCCAAGCAGCGATTTCATCATTCTGCGGATCGGGTACGCCAAGCGCGCTGCCCGCTAGGATTTGGATAACGGCGTGGCCACATAATGGAACGTAGCCTTCTGAGTAGCCGCCTTCGTGCACAAAGGCGAGCTTGCCTGCGCAGCAGCGCTCGGCCAGCGCTTTAAGCTGAGCCGTCATGCGGGCGAAGGCGGCACTGTTGAGGAGCATCTTGCCCAGCGGATCTTTGGCACAGGCGTCATAGCCACAGGCCACTACGATCAAATCCGGCGCGAAGGCTTCGAGCACTGGCAAAATAAGCCTTTCCATCGCGTACTCATAAGCCCCGAGGCCACAGCCGGGAGGCAGTGGCAGGTTAAGGTTGGCACCCAAACCGGCCCCCTCACCCTGCTCCGCAAAGTGCCCTGTTTCCAGCGGGTAATTGGCCGCTTGGTGCACCGAGACAGTCAACACATCAGGCTCGGCGTAAAATGCTGCCTGCTGGCCATTGCCGTGGTGAACATCCCAGTCGAGAATTGCCACCCGCTTCGTCTGACCCAAGGCACGTGCGCACATGACCGCGACAGGGATGTTGCCTAACAGGCAGAACCCGCGGCCCTGGTCCGCTTCCGCGTGATGTCCTGGCGGACGACACAGGGCATAAGCATTGTTGACCTGCCCCAGCGCCACGGCTTCTACCGCTGCGATAGCCAGCCCAGCCGAGTGCTGGGCGGCGGCCCAACTACCCGGCATGAATGGGGCGCAGTCGCCGCCGTTACCGCCCTGCGCCCGGTCGCCTTTTTGTAGCGCCTCTAAATAGCGCGGGGTGTGAAAACGCAGCAGGTTATCAACGCTGGCCGCCGGCGGTTTGACCACTCGGAGTTCGTCGATCAGGCCGCTAACTTCCAGTATGTTTTTAAGCCGCCGCTTGCTTTCGGGGCTTTCCGAGGCGGCTTGGGGCTGCAAGAACTCATTGGGGGCAGAAAACACCCCTATCGCGCCCTGGTCATGCCAAAAGCAGCGCTCGTGCCAGTAAAATCCCGTTGTGCTCATGGTGCAAAGCCCTGCATAAAGGCAGCCAAGTTGGCGCTAAGGTGCTCGGTCGGATAGCCTCCTTCCTGAATAATCACCGTGGGCAGCGCCAGCGCTGCCAAGTGCTTGCCCACGTCGATAAACGCTTCGGTTTTCACACTCAACCCCGCTAGCGGATCGTCCTTATGGGCATCCAAACCTAGCGCGACGACCACGGCTTCGGGCGCATAGCGTTGCAGGTGATCAATCAAGACCGCGAGAGCGTCTAAATACACCTCTCCATCGCTACCCACCGGCAGGGGCAGGTTAACGTTGGCGTCCAGGCCACCGCTCTCCCCCTCTTCATCGGCACCGCCCCAGAAAAACGGGTAGAAGTCGCTGGGGTCAGCGTGTAGCGAACCGGTCCACACATCGCTTCTTGCGTAAAAAATATCTTGAGTTCCGTTTCCGTGATGGAGATCCACATCAATGATGGCCACCTTGGCATAGCGCTCGCGCAGTACGGTGGCAGCAAGCCCAGCATTATTTAACAGGCAAAAACCGCCTGCGCGCTCCGGCCCCGCATGATGGCCCGGCGGGCGACACAGCGCATAGGCATTGGGCGAACCGTTCAGCACCGCTTCTGCTGCAGCTTCAGCGGTGGCCGCCGAGGCCAGCGCCCCACGAAAGCTGGTCGCGCCTATCGGGCAGGCCATATCGTGCAGGTGCCACCCGGCTTGGCCAAGTGGATGGCGTGGATAGTGATGGCCGCCGCCGCAAGGATGAACATTAGGGGCGACGAATTCTGCGGCATTGGGGAGTTCCTGCCAACGCGCATAGATAGTGTCGAGGAAATGCAGATAGCGCGGCGTATGGATCTGCTCCAGGCGCTTACGCAGCGTGGGGGAATCGGCAGTTAAAGGCTCGCCCAGCGTAAGCCCTGCGCTTGCCAGGCCCTGGGTAAGCAGCTCGGCACGCACCGGGCCTTCTGGTGAAGGCGCAGGCTGGCCGCGCAGCAGGAAAGTCGGCGGTGCGTGGTAGGCCTGATCGGGGTGGTAAAAACATTTCATAATGCGTTCACAATCCTTGGCAGCCCGTTAGAGTAAAGAAGGAATCCAGGTAGATAGCACTGGGAAAGCGGCAAGCAGCACGATCACCACAATAAACGACACGTAAAACGGCAGCGATGCCACGATAGCCCGCTCATAAGGTACTTCGGCTATTCGCGCGGCGGTCATCAGCGTCATACCTACCGGCGGTGTTACGTTGGAGATATTGAGTACCACGATCATTAGAATCGCGAAGTGCAGTGGATCAAAACCCAGCTGCATCATGGCGGGTACTAACACCGGGGCAATCACGACCAGCGCGGGCAGCACATCCATCACCGTGCCAATCAACAAGAGTAGCAGGCAGACCAGCATTAGCTGCACAAAGGCCACATCGCTAAAGGTGGTAATCATGCTGGCAGCGTCTCGGGCAATCCCTGAGCGGGTAACGAACCAGCCCAGTACGGCCGAGGTAGCGAGCAGGAAAAACACCACGCCGGAGAAGCGTACCGTGGTCACCAGGGCGTCCCCTATCTTGCGCCAGGTAAGATTGCGGTAGAACACCACGCCAATCACGATGGCATACACCGCCGCAAAGCCGGAGGCCTCGGTAATCGTGGTGAGCCCCGAAAGAATGCCGCCCAGAATAATTAGCGGCACCACCATCGCCGGTAGCGCAACCAACAGCGCCACCATTGCTGCCTTAAAGGGCGTGGGCGCCTGTTTGGGATAGCCGCGTTTCCAAGCCAGGAAAAAGCTCACTCCAAGTAGCGCCAACGCCATCAGCAGGCCGGGGATAATGCCGCCCGCAAACAGGTCGATCACCGATATATCGCGCAGCAGCGTGGCGTAAACCACCATGACCACACTAGGCGGAATGATCGGCCCGATAATTGATGAGCAGGCGGTAACTGCGGCGGCATACTCGGCGTCATAGCCTTGTTTTTTCATCTCGGGGATCATGATTTTGCCGATGGCGACGGTATCGGTCACTGCCGCGCCCGTGAGGCCGGCAAAAAATACCGAGACCGAAATATTGACGTGGGAAAGCGACCCACGCACCCGACCAAACAGCGCATTGTTAAACGCGATCAGCTTATGGGTGAGTCCGCCCTGGTTCATCAGCTCAGCGGTAAAGATAAAGTACGGCACGGCAATCAGTAGAAAGCCGGAAACGCCGGAGAACATACGGTCCGCGATAATCCCCAGCATGCGCTCGCCACCCAGCGCAAAGCCACCCGCCAAGCCCGACATCGCCATGACCACTGCCACCGGCGCCCCAATAAACAACAGCAGTACGAAGACTAAAATTGCAGGGGTCATGAGCGGCTCTCCCCGTCATTGGTTTCAATGAGCTCATCAATCATGTCGCGCTCATCTATAAAGTGCTCCAGCAAGGCAAAGCCGTGTACCAGATGAAGCAACATAATGACGCCGCTGATAGGCACCACTACGGCGGTGAACTTACTGGGAATGCGAATTTGATCGGAGACCATGTATACTTGGGTCGCGTTGGTGAAGTAGCCCCAGCCATACCAGATCAACATCAATGCAAACAGGCCGATGACGGCCAGACAAAGGCCAGCCGCAATCTGCACCATGATTTTGGGCAAACTACGCACCAGCAGCGTCATTGCCACGTGTTCGCCATAGCGCAGCGAAATGGTCATCGAGAGAAAGCCTATCCACGGCAAAAACAGCCGCGCCAGCGAGTATGTCCAGCTCAGCGTACTGCCGGTAAATAGCTTATAAAGAAACGCGGTAAAAGAGATGCCCAGCATGGCAAGGATGCAGCCAATACTCAGTACGATCGCCACCTGATTGACGCTATCGCTTAGGCGGCGCAACGGGTATAAAACGCCCATAATGATTCCTCACGCTGGGGCATGCCCACTCCCCAGCGTTTATCCGTCGCTAACCGTTATTGACCATAAATACGCATGTCGTCGTTCGCTAACTGCTGACCAACCTGCTCGACTTCATCAAGCAGCCCCTGCACGCGAGCGCCATCCATGCCGAAGTCATCAACAATCCACGTCTGCCAAGCCGGGCGGGCAATCTCGGCCATACGCTCACGTTCGGCATCGGGCATCAAGTAGCAGTCTTCAAAGCGCTCACAGGATTCCACCCAGCTGGCCGTCGCCAAGGCACCCGACATCCCGTGACTTAGCTGAATCGCTTCGCGGGCAGAGCTTATCAGCGCCTGTTGGTGACTTTCCGGCAGCGTCTGATACCAGGATTCACTGACCATCCAGGGCGCGCTGTTATACACATGCCCGGTGAGCGTGGTGTAGTCCGTCACGGCATCGAAGTTGAAGGTGGTATTGAGCACAGGCGCATTGAACTGGCCGTCGGCCAGCCCGGTTTCCAGCGCGGTAATCAGCTCGCCCCAAGGCAAAGGCGTGGCGGAAGCGCCCAGTGAGCGCATGATCGCCACGTGGGCGGGGTTCTCTTCGGTGCGAATATTAAGCCCTTCCAGATCCTCAAGCGTCTCGATCAAATGGACATTGTTGGTAAACGCGACGAAGCCGCCGCCGTCATCAAAAGTGCCCAAGTAGCGCATATTGGCTTCTTCGACGGTGCCGGACATAAAGTCGGCAAACCATTCGCTGTCAAAGAAGGTCCATGCCTGCCGCCAGCTGGTAAACAAAAACGGGGCGGTGACCACTTGATAATCACCATAAAAAGAGGACATGGCCCCGGCTGACATAATGGTCGACTGAAGCGTGCGGCCAGCCTGCACTTCAGAGCCATTTTCCACTTCAGAACCCAACTGCCCACCGCCGAAAATGGTGACTTCCAAATCGCCGTCGGTACGCGCTTCCACAAGGTTTTTGAAGTGCACCAGCGCCGGATAAATTTCGTTGTTACTCATATCCTCCGGCAGTTGCGTGGCGATCACCATTTCATACGACTGCGCTTGCACGTTGGCACTGGCAATCGCTAATGGAAGTGCTGCCATAGCAGCAAAGAGGAAAGATTGTTTAGCGTTCATAACACACCTCGTTTTGATTATTGGTTGGTCTTCGTTATGAGTGACGTCTTAGGTCATTTTCGTAGCGACAGCAGGGTTGTAGTTATTCTCACAATGTCGGCTTATTCATCCTGGTCAGGCAGCGACTCCCATACCTCAATAGCGGCGGCCAGGTCTTCAAGCGATGCGCCAACCGATTTAAACAGCGTGACGGTGTCATCGGCGCTTCGGCCAGGCTTAGCACCAGAGAGCACTTCGGCTAACTCAGCCTGAATATCCGCAAAAAGGAACGCCCCTTCATCAATCGCCTGAAGAATATCGCCCGCTTCGCCCTGGGCGCCTGCGTAGGTATCCACAAACACTGCCGCACGGCGTAGGCATTCGGCATCGGTTTCGCGCATTTGTGGTCGAAATGCGCCAATCAAATCCAAGTGCGTGCCGGGCATTAACCATTCGCCTTTAATCAGCGGCTGGGTTGAAAGCGTCACGCAGCTGACGATATCGGCTTGCGCTACGGCCACGGCCAAATCGTCGACCACTTCAGTAGTAAAGCGCGTGGCGTACGCCTGGGCGATCGCCGCGGCCTTACTGGCGTTACGCCCCCAGACCATCACCCGCTTAATGGGCCTAACGCTGGCATGAGCTTCAATCACCATGGACGCTAGCTTGCCCGTGCCCACCACCAGCAGCGTTTCGGCAGACTCCTTGGCTAACGCCCGAGCCGCTAATGCGGAAGCAGCCGCCGTACGTCGCCGCGTGAGTTCGCTGCCATCAATACATGCAAGCGGCTGGCCGTGTTTTCCTTCGCTGAGCAGGTAAAGTCCTGAAATCGCCGGTACGCCATGGTCTGCGTTTTGCGGAAATACATTGACCATTTTGACGCCAATATAGCCGGTAGCTTCCCAGGCGGGCATCAGTAGCATGGTGGCTTCGCCGTCGGGCCGGTGCATGGCGTGATGATGGCGCGGCGGTGACTCAACGCCATTTACAAACGTTGCATGCAGCCGACTAATCAGCCCTTCCCAAGAGAGGTGGCAAGCCACCTCTTCAGCAGAAACAATCCGCATATCAAGCCTCCGGCAGCGCGGCGACCACCATGATTTCGACTTTCCATTCAGGTTTGGCAAGCTTTGCCTCAAGTGCAGCACGCACGGGTGGGCGTCCAGGCACAATCCAGGCATCCCAGGCTGCGTTCATTTGGTCAAATTCGGCCATGCTGGTGACCCAGACTTGCGCTGAAATAAGGTGCTGTTTGGAAGTGCCCGCCTGCTCCAGCAGCTGGTCGATACGCGTTAGCACCTGTTCGGTTTGACCACGCATATCGGCGCTAGCATCGCCCGGCACTTGGCCTGCCAAGTACACCGTACCGTTATGAATAGCCACTTGGCTCATACGCGCATTGCTGTCTTGATAGGTAACGCTCATAGAGTTTCTCCAGAAAATAATAGGTTCCATTTGAGACTACGATGTCGCTAGGCAACTCGCTTGCCCCAAACTCCGACAGTTTTGCCCGTAAATCAGGTAAGTCTCAAGGCGGGATAAACAAGTGGCAAAAAAGAAGTGAAAAAGAGGAGAAAAGCCTAGCGGTCTGAAGAAGGGGCAATGCCAAAGTGGCGGCGATAAGCGCGCGAAAAACTGCCTTGATCCCGAAAACCCACCAGCATTGCAATGTGGCCCAGGCTCAACGCTGTGCCGCGCCAGGGTGCGGGCATGTTCCAAACGCCGCTGTTGCACGTAGGCCAAGGGCGTTATCCCGGTCAGCTCGCGAAAGCAGGCATGAAAATGCCCGGGGCTCAGCGCACACAGAGCGGCCAGCTGTTCTACCCGAATATCATCGGCTAGATGCTGGTCCAGCCAAGCGTCAAGGCGCTCCAGGTCAAGTCGCTCACTCACACACCGCGTGCCCAACTGGGCAACGGCTGAGGCGGGTTCATCCTGCAAATACATGGTCAGCGCACGCAGTAGCAAAATGGCGATTTCGTTTTGTAGCCCGGGGCACTGCTCAAGCTGATTCGCTAGCGCATGGGTAAGCTGATTTAACGCCGGAGGGATGGTAAAAAAACGTGGCTTATCAAATAGCCGCTCGATGTCATCGCCCTTTTCCAGGCTGGCTAACTGGGCAACCGGAATATCCAGCACCAGGGTACGGTTACTGCCATCGCCTTCATACTCATGATGCCGTGAAGAGGGAATTAAACAGCCACGGCGGGCGGTAACACGCTCCCCCTGTCCTTCCATGGCAAGCTCTGTCACCCCGCTGGTTGCCAAAATCAGCTGATGAAAGTCATGCGAGTGAGCCACATGTTCAGATGCCAAGTTTCGGCTTTGCAGCTCAAAACGTGTCATGGCAATCGCCTTTCTTATTGGAATCTATCTTTGCACTATAAAACGACCCTTAGCGGAAAAGCGAGCCAGCAAAGATAGCGCCGAGCGAACGCACGGGTTCATTGAAGCCATCTTTACCTACCCACTGAACCCTACATACCAGATCACAAAAGGCACCGCGGCCAAAAACAGGATAGAGACCATGGCAAGCAACCCGTCTCTGGTTAAGAGCCCGGCCGCGAAGCAGGCGATAGCCGCAGATGCTATTGAACCCGACGTGGGGATGACTTCCATAAACGGCATGAAGGGCGTTACGGCCAGGATAACGGCGAGCGGCAGGTATGCGGCTTGAGAAAACGCTCAACAAAGTGCACCGGTTTGCGCAGCCAGTTAATCCCTTTACAGAGTTTATGGGTGGATAGCGCTTTACGTGAAATGAAGCCTAGCAGCCAGAGGCAATCCCGCCCCAGAATTATCTGTGACACGAGAATAAACTCAATGATGGCCACAATGGCAGAGCCCCACCGGAATCGAGCTTGCGGGAGACGTCGAAATGAGGGCAAACATGAGCATCAATGACGCAAAGGAGTGTGCGCCAAGCTCGTCGACAAGCGACCCGATCGTTACTTTTTGCCCGTGCACCGAGTGTTCAAGGTGATTCAGAACCTCGCCGAGTGCCCGCGTCGTGTGCTCGGCCATTATTGAGCTCCCTGCTTGCTATAAAGCCTTTCAGGCAATAAATGAAGCACCTGTATCCATGGCATGAAATAGCCGTCTACAACAACGGCGCTGTCACTGTCGAGTGTAGTGCAGATCGGTATATTCAAATATGAGGCAAATATGGGGCGCCGCACGAGTGTAGACACGCGCCAATACGCACAAGCTGTTTGGAGATTTTAGGATGCCAGAACCAAAAAAGGGCCTAGCGATAAACGCTAAGCCCGAAAATTTGGTGCCGGTGGCCAGACTCGAACTGGCACACCCGTAAAGGCGGCGGATTTTGAATCCGCTGCGTCTACCAATTCCGCCACACCGGCAATGGATGCGCATTATACGGAGATAACCACGCAGGTCAATCACATTGACTGACTTTATCTAGCGAAGGGGGTATCCTATGCCGCCTGTTTGACCACCGTTAAGAGCCAACCCATGCAGCGCGCGGACTTTTATTTCGAGCTACCCGATGAGCTGATTGCTCGCTACCCTTCTGAGCAGCGCAGCGACTGCCGTTTGCTATGCGTGGATGGCCAGAGCGGCGCGCTTGAGCATCGCCAGTTTACGGACCTTCTTGAGCGCTTAAACCCCGGCGATTTGCTGGTGTTTAATGACACACGAGTGATCCCTGCCCGCCTGCACGGCCATAAAGCCAGCGGCGGCAAAGTGGAGATGCTGCTTGAGCGCCCGCTGGACAGCCACCGAGGCCTGGCACATATCCGCTCGAGCAAATCGCCCAAGCCCGGCACCGAGCTGATCTTTGAAGGTGATATTCACGCCATGGTGGAAGGCCGCCACGACGCGTTGTTTGAGCTGCGCTTTTTAGGCGAGACGCCAATGATCGCGCTGCTGGAGCAGCACGGCCATATGCCACTGCCGCCTTATATCACTCGGGAAGATGAACTCAGCGACCGCGAGCGCTATCAAACCGTTTATGCCCGCCGAGATGGCGCCGTGGCCGCTCCCACGGCGGGCCTGCATTTCGACCAACCGCTGCTGGATGCCTTGGCTGAAAAAGGGGTTAACAGCGCGTTTGTCACCCTGCATGTGGGCGCGGGTACTTTTCAGCCGGTGCGGGTGGACAATATTGTTGAACACCATATGCACAGCGAGTGGATCGAGGTGTCAGAAGCCACCTGCCAGCAGGTACGCGAGACGCAAGCTGCGGGCAACCGGGTGATTGCCGTAGGCACCACCAGCGTGCGCTGTTTGGAAAGCGCCTGTCAGAAAAGCAGCGATGGGCAGATAGCGCCCTACAGCGGGGATACGGACATTTTCATCTACCCCGGCTACGAGTGGCGCTGTGTGGATGCGTTGATTACCAACTTCCACCTGCCGGAATCGACACTTTTGATGCTGGTGTCGGCGTTTGCCGGTTATGACACGATGATGAACGCCTACCGTGAAGCCGTTGCCGAACGCTACGCTTTCTTTAGTTATGGCGATGCGATGCTGCTCACCCGCTAAGCGCCTTTACGTTGCCCTTAGCGTTTTACCGATGATTATTTGACGAGTTACCACAATGCGAAACGAATGCTTTATGCGCTTTGAGCGCTTGGCCGACGATGGCCGCGCTCGTCGCGGTCGCCTCCACTTCCCCCGTGGCACGGTCGAAACCCCTGCGTTTATGCCGGTGGGCACTTACGGCACGGTAAAAGGCATGACGCCGGACTCCATCAAGGAGATCGGCGCGGAAATAATCTTAGGCAACACCTTCCACCTGTGGTTGCGCCCCGGTACCGAGGTCATTGAAGCCCACGGCGACCTTCACGACTTCGCCCAGTGGGACAAGCCGATTCTCACCGACTCCGGCGGCTTTCAGGTGTTCTCATTAGGCGAGACGCGCAAGATCACCGAGCAGGGCGTGCACTTCCGCTCGCCGGTGGATGGCAGCAAGGTCTTTATGGGGCCCGAAGAGTCCATGGCCGTGCAGCGCTCACTGGGCTCTGACGTCGTGATGATTTTTGACGAGTGCACGCCCTACCCGGCCACGTTTGAAGAAGCCGAGAAATCCATGGAGCTGTCGCTACGTTGGGCCAAACGCTCACGCGATGCCCACGGTGACTCGCCTTCAGCGCTTTTCGGCATCATCCAGGGCGGTATGCACCCCGAGCTTCGCGAGCGCTCGCTCAAAGGCCTCTTGGAGATCGGCTTTGACGGCCTGGCGATTGGCGGGCTTTCCGTTGGTGAGCCCAAAGAAGAGATGATCAAGGTGCTGGATTACCTGCCCACCTGGATGCCTGATGAAAAACCACGCTACCTGATGGGCGTGGGCAAGCCTGAGGACCTGGTGGAAGGCGTGCGCCGGGGCGTTGACATGTTCGACTGCGTCATGCCGACCCGCAACGCACGTAATGGCCACCTGTTTACCGCTGACGGTACGGTCAAGATTCGTAATGCCAAGCATCGCCATGACACCAGCCCCCTTGAAGAGGGTTGTGACTGCTATACCTGCAAGAATTTCTCGCGCGGCTATTTGCATCACCTGGACCGCTGCAATGAAATGCTGGGTTCGATGCTCAATACCATCCATAACTTACGCTACTACCAGCGTGTAATGGCTGATTTGCGCGCGGCAATCGAAGCGGGTACATTGACGACCTTTGTGGAAGGCTTTTATGCTCGGCGCGGCCTGCCGGTGCCTCCCCTGGCCGAATAGTCATCATCCGCTTTGGCGGGTAAGCCAAGGGGCGCTTATAAACATGATAGTTAATCAACGCCTCCTCTAACTCTCTCACCCATTAAGGGTCTTAACCCAGGAGTTCTCTGCAATGCTGGATTTCTTCATCTCATCAGCCCATGCCCAGGAAGGGGCAGCTGGCGGTGGCATCGCGCAAATCGTTATGTTGGTCGGCTTTGTGCTGATTTTCTATTTCCTGCTGTGGCGCCCTCAAGCTAAACGTGCCAAGCAGCACAAACAGCTGGTCACCAGCCTGGACAAAGGCGATGAAGTCGTGATCGGCGGAGGCCTGGTTGGCCGCGTCACCAAAGTCAGCGATGAGTTCCTGACCCTGGAAATATCTGAAGGCACCGAAGTCAACGTACAGAAAAACGCCGTTGCTGCCGTGCTGCCGAAGGGCACTATTAAGTCCATCTAACGCTTAAAACACCCCTGCCGATTCAGTGCCAGCCACCCCGGCAGGGGTGCCATGGTAGATACGATGGTAAATTTTGCTGTGCGTGGACCTCCCCGCACAGCAATTCCGTTTGTAATTGAAGGCAGGGCTTGCATGCTCAACCGTTACCCCCTGTGGAAGTATCTGCTGATACTGGTCGTCCTGGTGGTTGGCCTTATCTATTCGCTTCCCAACTTATTCCCCGAAGATCCCGCTATTCAGCTCAGTAGCTCCCAAGGCGAAACACTGAATGAGCGCCAAATTGAACGCGTTGAGAGCGCACTCGGCGAAAACGGCATCGCCGTTAAAGGCGTCGAAGAAGTTAACGGCCTGTGGCTGATTCGCCTGCGTAACGACAATGACCAGCTCAATGCCCGCGATATTGCCGCCGATCTTTTAGGCAATGACGCGACGGTCGCACTGAACCTGGCAGAAGCTACGCCGACTTGGCTTCAAGCATTTTCCGCCTCCCCCATGACGCTGGGTCTTGACCTGCGCGGTGGCGTTCACTTCCTGCTGGAAGTGGATATGGACGCTGCGCTTACTCAGCGCCTGGAAGTGAATGCCAGCGCCATGCGCGAGCTGTTGCGTAGCGAGCGTATTCGCTACCGCAATACCGATGTTGAAGGCCGCTCCCTCTCCATCGACTTTGCAAACGCTGAAGACCGCGACAATGCACGTCGTTTGATCAGCCGTGACTTCCCCAACTTTGACTATACCAATGAGGGCAGCGGCCGCTCCTCCAGGCTGGTGATGGCGCTGAGCGATCAGACCATTAACGAAATCCAGGACTACGCCATCAACCAAAACTTGACCACCCTGCGTAACCGGGTGAACGAGTTGGGAGTTGCCGAGCCGATGGTGCAGCGTCAAGGCCCTAACCAAATTGTGGTTGAACTCCCCGGCGTGCAGGACACAGTGGCCGCCAAACGGATCGTGGGCGCGACCGCTAACCTTGAATTCCGGTTGGAAGCCCGTAACGACACGCCGAATGCGGAAACGGAAACCCACGTATTCCGTAACGATTCATCACGCTCTGCCGAGCTAATGCGCGATGTCATCATTAGCGGCGACAGCGTTTCCAGTGCCAGTAACAGCTTTGATGAAAACGGTCGCCCTCAGGTGAATATCAACCTGGACGGCACTGGCGGCACGTTGATGAACCGCGCCACGCGCACCAATATTGGTCGCAATATGGCGGTGCTGTTTATCGAGCACAAGAGCGAAGATACGGTCGTCATTGACCCGGAGACCGGCGAAGAGACGATTGAGCGCGAGCCTTATGTAGAGCGCGGCTTGATTAGCCTGGCCACCATCCAAAGCGCGTTGGGCAACAGCTTCCGGATCACCGGGCTCGACTCTCCCACTGAAGCTGCCGAACTGTCGCTTCTGCTGCGTTCGGGTTCGCTGGCGGCGCCGATCTACTTTGTACAGGAGCGCACTATCGGCCCAAGCCTGGGTGCGGAAAACATTCAACGCGGCCTGCTCTCTGTTCAGGTGGGTCTACTGCTGCTCGTGCTGTTTATGCTGGCGCGCTATAAAGTGTTTGGCATTTTTGCCAACATTGCGCTCGCTCTTAACCTGACGATTCTGGTCGCGGTCATGTCGATGCTGGGCGCCACGCTCACCTTGCCAGGCATTGCGGGCATCGTGCTGACGCTGGGCATGGCGGTGGATGCCAACGTACTGATCTTTGAGCGAATACGTGAAGAGTTGCGTAACGGGCTGTCGATTCAGCAGGCCATTCATGCAGGCTACGAACGCGCCTTTACCTCGATTGTCGATGCCAATATTACCACGCTGTTAGTGGCGATCATTCTGTTCTCGATTGGCACCGGCCCGGTCAAAGGCTTTGCGGTCACACTGTCTATCGGCATCTTGACGTCCATGTTCACCGCGCTAATGGTGACACGTGCCTTGGTCAACCTGACCTATGGCAGCAGGCCCGTCAAAAAGCTATGGATCTGAACAATATGGATCTGAAGAACCTAGACTTAAAAAGCATGGATCTGAACCACGTGCTCAGCCCCGAATGCAAGAGGTGGCAATGAAACCCCTATCACAACTGCAAATCGACTTTATGGGGCGGCGCAATATTGCGTTTATCGCCTCTGCCGTGATGCTCATCGTGTCGATTGGCGCCCTGCTCTCCCAACAGCTCAACCTGGGGCTCGACTTCACTGGCGGCACACTGATCGAAGTTCGCTACGGCGCCGCACCCTCGCTGGATGCCATTCGCCTTCTGCTGGTAGAAAGCGGCTTCCAGGATGTTTCTGTACAAACGTTCGGCGCATCAACCGAGGTGCTTATTCGCCTGCAACAGGCCTTTGATCCTGACGTTGGCAGCGACGTTGTCAACCTGCTAAGTGCCAGCGGAGACAGCGTTACTCTGGTGCGCGCTGAATTTGTTGGCGCCCAGGTGGGCGATCAGCTGCGCGATCAAAGCGGCCTTGGCCTGCTGGTCGCGCTCGGTGTGGTCATGCTGTATGTCGCTTTCCGCTTCCAGTACAAGTTTGCCATCGGTGCGCTGTTGGCGCTGCTTCACGATGTGATTATCGTCGTGGGCGTGTTCGCACTCTTTCATCTTGAGTTCGACCTGACCGTGCTGGCGGCGATTCTGGCGGTTATCGGCTACTCATTGAACGACACGATCGTCGTCTATGACCGTATTCGTGAGAATATCCGTACGTCACGTATCGACGATATGACGCAGATCATCAACGAAGCCATCAACGCCACGCTATCGCGCACGCTGGCAACCTCCGGCACGACCATGCTGGTACTGTTTGCCCTGTTAATCCTCGGTGGCGATATGATTGAGAACTTCGCTATCGCCTTGCTGATCGGTATTGGCGTCGGCACGTTCTCCTCCATCTACATCTCGGGCGCGCTGCTTCTGCCGCTCAAGCTTTCGCGTGAGGACTTGATCCCTACCAAAAAAGAGCTTGATGAAGAGGAAGAAGAACTGCCGTAACAATCCGTTCTTGTATAACGACAAAAGGCTCTGCCGGGATAACCCGGCAGAGCCTTTTTAGTGGTTGGCTGGCAACCTGGAACGTCTACCACTCAACATTCACAGCGTGCTATTAACTACCAGCCATTCATTTTCAACTATTCATTCACTACCAGCCCATCAAAAATGCGGCGCCAGCTGTTTGATCAGCGCCTTGTAAAGACGTGGGCCTGCGGCCATCAATTGGCCTTCTACCTTAACGCTCGGCTGACCATCGGGCGTGCCCATTAGCGCGCCGGCTTCTTTCAAAAACAGCGTACCCACCTGCATATCCTGCTCTTCCATACCCAGCACAAAGGCGCTGTCCACTCGGCCGCTGGCCAGCTCACACATGTCCAGCAGGCCACAGCCCGTCGCGACAAGAGTTTCTACCTGAGGTGCAAGTTGTTGGGTAACGGTAAGAAATGCCGGCAAGTTGCCAGGACGCAGCCACGCTTCGGGCAGGCTCATGGCCAAACGCGTACCGGTAATCGCGGTGGGTTTGCTAACCCGCATACGCTTGCCATTGTGTTGAGCGCCACGACCACGGCTGGCGATATATTCATCATCGCCAAACGGTGAGATAACCACCGCGTGTTCCGGGCGGCCTTTAACCAGACACACCACTGAGAGAGCAAAGCCTTTACCCGCTACCGCTAAATTAGAGTAGCCATGAATGGGTTCGATCTTCCAAACGGTCTCACTACCTTCGTCTTCACCCGCTTTATGCGAGGTGTAGCGACCCACATAGCCGTGCTGGGGGTAGCCACGCTCCAACTGGTGGACAATGGTCGCCTCGGCCTTGCGCGCCGCGTCTTCAAGCAGACGGTCAAGGTTGGATTCTTCATGAGCGTTTTCGATACGCTCACGAACACGTTGAAACTGTTCAACTGCGCTGCGCGCTGCGCGCAACGTAAATTGGACCATCGGATTCATGATCGGGCCTTGTCACAGTGATGTTAAAGAACGTTAGGCGAAGGAATAATTGCCTATGGCGCGCAATTCTAGCAGACCCCTCTCGGGCACGCTATCGACTCGTGCTAAACTGCTCGTTTTCCGCGTTTGTTCGCTATGTTCTTCATCAAGCCCTGTTCTTCATCAAGCCCTGTTCACATTTATCGAGCCCTATCATTATGCTTGAGCGCATTCGTATCGTTTTAATCGGCACCAGCCATCCAGGCAACATCGGCGGCGTTGCTCGCGCCATGCACAACATGGGCCTGGCCGATTTGGCGCTGGTGGCTCCGCGCTGCGAGATCATTACTCAGGACAGCATTTCGCGCGCCTCCGGTGCGGATCATCTTCTGCATCAGGCCAGCGTACATGCAACGCTTGAAGATGCCGTTGCCGACTGCACGCTGGCCGTTGGCGCGAGTGCGCGCTCGCGCACCCTGCCCTGGCCCATGCTGACACCGCGCGAACTGGCAGACCGCCTACCCGGCGAATGTCAGGCATCAACATCACGCGTCGCACTGGTCTTTGGCCGGGAAGATAGCGGCCTGACCAACGCCGAGCTGCAGCGCTGCCACGCCCATGTCCACATCCCCACCAATGCTGACTTTAGCTCGCTGAATCTGGCCGCCGCCGTTCAGGTACTTGCCTACGAGAGCCGCATGGCCTGGTTAAGCCAGCAGGACGCAGCGCCCACGCCTGATACTGATGATGAGCTAGTGCCCCACGAAGAGCTGGAGCGTTATTTCGAGCACCTGGAGCGCACGCTAATTACCATTGAATTTCATGACCCAGCCCAGCCTCGTCAGTTGATGGCGCGGCTACGCAGGCTCTATTTGCGCGCCCGCCCCGAAAAAATGGAGATGAACATTTTACGCGGCATTTTAACCGCAACGGAAAAATCAGCAGACAAACAATGACCGGCATCCGCAAACCTGGGGTGGGGCATAGCTTGAAGTTACGCACCCGCGCCCCAACCTCGCTATCCTGCTAACGATGCGTTCTGTCATCCGCGATGCCTTAAATGACCGCGTGCCAGCCCTGACCAAGGATCACTCATGTTCCAACGCCTACGTGAAGACATTAACAGCGTATTTGACCGCGACCCGGCGGCCCGCAATTTTTTAGAGGTACTGACCAACTATCCCGGCCTCCACGCGCTGTTAATTCATCGTTGCGGTCACTGGCTATGGAAAAAAAACCTGAAATGGCTGGCCCGTACGCTGTCTACGTTTTCCCGCTGGCTGACCGGCATCGAAATTCATCCAGGGGCCACTATCGGTCGGCGATTTTTTATCGACCATGGTATGGGGGTTGTTATTGGAGAAACCGCGCAGGTTGGTGACAATGTAACGCTGTACCAGGGTGTAACTCTCGGTGGCACCAGTTGGAACAAGGGCAAGCGCCACCCCACCCTTGAGGATGGCGTTATTGTCGGCGCGGGGGCTAAAATCCTCGGTCCCTTTACCGTGGGTGCTGGCGCAAAGGTTGGCTCGAACGCGGTGGTCACCAAGGAAGTACCGCCTGGCGCAACGGTGGTGGGCATTCCCGGCAAGATTGTTAAACGCACCGACCCCGACGTTGAAGAAGCGCTAGAAGTAGACCCGGTTCGTCGCGAGGCCATCTGCCAAAAATTTGGTTTTGATGCCTACGGTGTCAGCCAGGACATGCCCGACCCGGTGGCACGCTCCATGCAGGCAATGCTGGATCACATGCACGCGGTGGATGAGCGCATTGAACGAATGTGTTCAACGCTGCGTAAGCTCGATGGCAGTTACCATGAAGGAAGCCTGCCCGCGCTGCGCGATGAAGACTTTGCCGATATTCTGGATGAAAACGATACCGGTTGCGCCCCCAAAAGCTCAGATGACAATACGCCGCCTCCGGCTAAAGGTTGACCAAACTACTCAGGCTTTCCCATAATGGCAGCACATTTGCCGGGAGCACGCTGAACGTTCAGCGCCGAGGTGCCTGTCATGCGTTTAACTACCAAAGGCCGTTACGCCGTTACCGCCATGCTCGACTTGGCGCTGAACGGCGAGCTCAGCCCGACCAGTCTGGGGGATATTTCGCAGCGTCAGGGGATTTCCCTCTCCTATCTTGAGCAGCTGTTTGCGCGCCTGCGCCGCTCAGGTCTTGTCCGCAGCGTTCGCGGCCCGGGCGGCGGCTATTTGCTGGCCAAACCAGCGGCCGACATTAGCGTTTCAGCAGTCATTGATGCCGTTGATGAAACGGTAGATGCTACCCGCTGCCAAGGATTATCCGACTGTCAGCAGGGAAGCACCTGCCTGACCCACCACTTGTGGTGCGAACTATCCGGCCAGATTCGACATTTTCTTGATGACATCACCCTTGCCCAATTGATGCAGCGCCCCGATGTTCTACGTATCGCCTCGCGGCAAAAAAATCGCGTTGAAGCGGGTATTCTCGCCTCATCACCGTAATGGCCAAGGGCGTTATTACCGCTGCCCTGGCGCTATTAAATTAAGCGGGTCTTCATGACAACGACAACCACACCTTCACTGCCTATTTATCTGGATTACGCCGCCACTACGCCGGTGGATGCCCGCGTAGCCGAGGTTATGCAGCGCTATCTGACCGCGGACCAGCTATTTGCCAACCCTGCCTCGCGCAGCCATATGCTAGGCTGGCAGGCTGAACAAGTGGTGGAGCAGGCGCGTCGCCAGGTAGCCGATACCATTGGCGCCGACCCGCGTGAAATTGTCTGGACCAGCGGTGCAACAGAAGCTGACAACCTGGCGCTGATTGGCTACCTGCGGGCCAACCGCGAACGCGGCATGCACCTGGTCACGTCTACCATTGAGCATAAGGCAATCGTTGATACAGCGGTTGCGCTTGAGCGCGAAGGCTTTGACGTTACCTGGCTTACGCCCGCACACGACGGTACCATTTCGCCGGAGATGCTACGTGCTGCCATGCGTGATGACACCGCGCTGGTTTCATTAATGGCGGTCAACAACGAGCTAGGCAGCATTAACGATATTGCCGCGCTCGCCAAGGTAGCCCATGAATTTGGCGCAGTTTTCCATACCGATGCGGCTCAGGCCGTTGGCCGAATCCCGTTGGACGTGGTGGCTCAAAAGATCGATTTAATGTCCCTTTCTGGGCATAAAACCTATGGCCCTAAAGGCGTGGGTGCACTGTATGTCAAACGCCACCCGGACATTCGCCTTGAGGCATTGATTCACGGTGGCGGGCATGAGCGCGGCATGCGCTCCGGCACCCTTCCAACGCATCAAATTGCCGGTATGGGTGAAGCATTTTTGCTGATGCAAAAAGAGCATGCTGACGATCAGGCACATATCACGCACCTACAACAGCGCTTTTTAAAGGGGCTTGAAACACTGGATGGCGTGGTGGCCAACACCCCGCTTGACCGCGCAGTACCCAATATTTTGAACCTCGCGTTTGAAGGCATCGACGGTGAGTCGCTGTTGATGGCCCTGCGCGATGTGGCCGTTTCTACCGGCTCCGCTTGCAACTCGGCAAGCGTTGACCCTTCGTACGTCTTACTGGGGGTAGGCGTTCCGCGCACGCTAGCACTTTCATCGCTACGCTTTAGTTTTGGACGCTTCACCACGCAAGACGATATTGATCACGCGCTAACCCTCATTCGCCATGCGGTGAGCGGTTTACGAACACTGCCACGCTAAGCGGCTAGCGCTTTTACAAGGAGCACGCCTTATGGCAACACTCAACATTACCCCAGCTGCCGCACAACAGATCCGCCACGTGCTTGATGAACGTGGCCAAGGCCTAGGCCTGCGTGTGTCGGTCAAGCCCAGCGGCTGCTCGGGCTACAGCTATGTGCTGGACTTTGCCGATGAAGTCGGCAGTGACGAAGTTCTCTTTGAAGATCACGGCGCCAGCGTTTATGTGGCACCTGATGCACTTGAGATGCTGGACGGTAGCGAAGTGGACTATGTCAGCGAAGGGCTGAACCGCTTTTTCAAGTTCAACAACCCAAATGTTAAAGATGAATGCGGCTGCGGTGAAAGCTTTACGGTGTAATACGCAGGCGCCAATGTCATCATCGGTATTCAACCCCCGCTTGAGGCGCTATAATCGCGCCCACTCGGTAATCGGTGAACACTACCGTCATTTTGCCGAAACGATTTTCCTTCGCCGCCCCGGTTTGCCGAGGCGGCAATTTCTGCTTTATCCCTTTTTCTAAAGGCCTCAAGGAGATATTTACATGGCTACTGAACGCACTCTGTCTATCATCAAGCCCGATGCCGTTGCCAAAAACGCCATTGGCGACATCATCGCTCGCTTTGAAAAAGCAGGCCTGCAGGTTGTTGCCGCTAAAATGACCCACCTTTCTGAAGAGAAAGCGGGCGGTTTCTACGCCGAGCACAAAGAGCGTCCGTTCTTTAAAGACCTGGTGGGCTTCATGACGTCCGGCCCAGTGGTTGTTCAAGTGCTTGAAGGTGAAGGCGCGATTGCCAAAAACCGTGACCTGATGGGTGCTACCAACCCAAAAGAAGCGGCCCCGGGCACTATTCGTGCTGACTTCGCGGAAACAATCGACGCTAACGCTGTCCATGGTTCCGACTCTGCAGAAAGCGCTGCGCGCGAAATTAGCTACTTCTTCGGTAATGACGAAATCTGCCCGCGCTAATTTTTAGCGGCGCCGTTTCAACATTCGTTGCCGGCCATTTTCGCGGGGGCCTGGCCCCCGCCCCTTTCTAGAACGCTGACCGCCATGACCACCACCGTAGCCCAACATACGCCCGCTTCCCAATCTGCACCTGACAGTGAAACGCCAGCGGCAAAAGCGCCTGAGCGCCAGAACCTGCTTGGCATGTCGCGCGAACAGATGGAAGCGTTCTTTTTGTCGATTGGCGAGAAGAAATTCCGCGCCGCTCAGTTGATGAAGTGGATCCATCAGGAAGGTAGCGACGACTTCACCGCGATGACCAACCTGTCCAAACCGTTGCGCGAAAAGCTGGCAAAAGTGGCCGAAATTCGTGGTCCCAGCGTTATTTACGAAGGCACCTCAACCGACGGTACCCGTAAGTGGGTATTAGAAGTAGAGGATGGCAGCTACGTTGAAACCGTGCTGATTCCCGCTGAAAACGGCAAGCGGCGCACGCTGTGCGTCTCTTCTCAAGTGGGCTGCTCGCTGGACTGTAGTTTCTGCTCCACCGGCAAACAGGGCTTTCAGCGTAACCTTACCGCCGCCGAAATCATTGGCCAGGTATGGGTTGCACAGCGCAGCGTCGGGCCGCGCCGTGACACCGCTAACCGCCCGGTTACCAACGTGGTCATGATGGGCATGGGCGAACCCCTGCTCAACTTTGACAACGTAGTGCCGGCCATGAAGTTAATGCTGGATGACAACGGCTACGGGCTCTCCAAGCGCCGCGTCACGCTGTCGACCTCAGGCGTTGTGCCGATGATCGACAAACTAGGCGACGAAATGGACGTAAGCCTGGCTATTTCACTGCATGCCTCTACAGACGAGCTGCGCAATGAACTGGTGCCGATCAACCGCAAATACAACATCCAAATGTTGCTGGATGCATGCCATCGCTACCTGTCCAAGTGCCCGGACAATCGCCAGGTCACTATTGAATACACGCTGATCAAGGACGTTAACGACCAGAAAGAGCATGCCGAACAGCTCGCCGCGCTGCTTAAAGAGTTGCCCTGTAAGATTAATTTGATACCGTTTAACCCGTTTCCTAACTCAGGGTATGAAACACCATCACGCAACCAGGTCATGCGCTTTCAACAGTGGCTGTATGATTTGGAGTATAACGCGACGGTTCGTATCACTCGGGGTGAGGATATCGACGCAGCCTGCGGTCAGTTGGTGGGACGCGTGAAAGACCGGACGAAGCGCAGCGCTCGCTATATTCAATCGGTACAGATTGACGCTGACTAAACGGTGCTTATCTTGACTTCCGACGAGCACAGCGCTTTGATGGACACGGTTTATTCGTTGTGCCGGCGGTTAGTTAGCTATTTACACCATGAGGATCAACATGATCTGTCACTACAGGCGTTTTAACCCGTTTAGGGTGCCCATGTTCGCTGTACTGTTTAGCAGCGTATGGCTCGCCGGTTGTGCCACATCAAACACGTTACCTTCTCAGGCAAGCAATGACGCCAAGGATGCGTATACGCAGCTCGGCGTTGCCTACCTGGAGCGCAACAATCTCCCACGGGCGCGCGCCGCCTTGGGTCACGCGCTGGAGATCGATCCGCACCATGCCAAAGCATTGCAGGCCTTAGCCATGGTCTATCAACAGCAGGGCGACATCGAACTTGCCGACCAATATTTTAAACAAGCGATCGACGCCGACCCGACATTTACCCGTGCCCGCAATAATTACGCGGCATTTTTGTATCAGCAGGGGCATATTGCTGCCGCTTGCGATCAGTTGGAAAACGCATCTAATGATGCCCAGTACGCCAACCGTGCCCAACTTTTTACCAACCTGGGCCAATGTTATTTAGCGCTGGAAGAATTTGATAAAGCGCGTGGGCGTTTAGCCCGCGCGCAGCGTATCGACCCGCGACAGTCGCGGGGGTACTTGACGTTAGCCGAACTGGAAGTTTCACAGGGCAATTACCATGAGGCCTGGTCACCGTTGCACACCTATTTGCAGTTGGCCGGGCCAGACCGGGCAGCGCTGGAAATGGCAATTGATATCGCTCATGCCCAAGGCGACCATGCCACGGCAGCCGATTACCAGCGCCAGCTTGGCCTTATGAACTGACGCCCTGACCACTTAATTATTTAAGGATGCTCAGCCATGAGCGACACACAGTTACAAGATAGCGTTACTTCCTCCCGTTCCACCTCCTCTCCCGGCGAGATTCTTTTGCGCCAACGAGAAGAGCTCGGCGTGCCCATTGGAGAGGCGGCGCGTGCGCTTAATTTGCGGCCGGCTGTCGTTGATGGCCTTGAACATGATCGTTATGACGAAATTCCGGTTATTGCTTACCGTCGTGGTTACCTGCGCTCCTACGCCAAATACCTGGGTCTGAGCGAGCATGTGATCCTGGACGCTTACCAGGAGCGCTATGGCGCCGCGGATGCCGAACGAAAAGTGATTCCGGTGGCGGTTAGTCGGCCCCCCTCAAAGCTGGGTGCCTGGTTATTTAAGCTGGTGACCTTGCTGGTGATTGCTGGCCTGATCGGCGTAACCGTAATGTGGTGGCAGAGCCGTGGTGGCAGCGAGCCGCCTGGCTTTAATGAGACGTCCGGCGTTGAAGAAGGCAGCGAAGTACCGTCGGCATCGGGTACCGGTGCTGAGCCCACGCCACCTCAGCAGCCCGCCATCACCTCGCCCGCTCAGCCGGAAAACGATACGGCCACGGGTGATACCGCTGGTAATAGTGAAACACTGCCTACTGATAACGCGGAGCAGGCCGCGACGGTCGACGAGTCTGCCGCGCTTGATATTACGGCAGATACGGATGCGGCTGACGCTGATGTAACAGAGGCTGATGAAGGTGCCACCGAGGAAGCGGCAACGGCCCCGGCAGGCAACCCAGGCCAGATGGAGCTCACGTTTAACGAGCAGTCCTGGACTGAAATTTTCGATGCCAACAATCAACGTGTATTTGTTGGCTTACAAACGCCCGGCACCAATGTAACCGTTGAAGGTGTGCCGCCGTTTCGTTTAACCGTAGGAAACGCCACTGGCGTCGTACTGCGTTACCAAGGTGAGCAGATCAACCTTGCAGAACGCGCAGGCGCCAACAATGTCGCCCGATTTACCCTGGGAGAGTGACCCGTCTTATGCACGCCCCTTCTCCGATAAAACGCCGCCAGTCCCGCCAGATTCACGTCGGTAATGTGGCGGTAGGCGGAAATGCGCCTATTTCCGTACAGAGCATGACCAACACCAACACGCTGGACGTGGCGGCTACCGTTGGGCAGATTCAGCAGTTGGAAAAAGCCGGTGCTGACATCGTACGCGTTTCCGTACCGGACATGGACGCCGCCGAAGCCTTTGGCAAAATCAAGCAGTTGGTGGATGTGCCGTTGGTGGCCGACATTCACTTTGACTACAAGATCGCCCTGCGCGTCGCGGAGCTAGGCGTTGACTGCCTGCGCATCAACCCCGGCAATATTGGCCGTGAAGATCGCGTACGCGCGGTGGTGAGTGCCGCACGCGATAACGGCATTCCTATCCGCATTGGCGTTAACGCCGGTTCTTTGGAAAAAGACCTTCAGAAAAAGTATGGCGAGCCCACGCCTGCCGCGCTGGTGGAATCCGCCATGCGCCATATCGACCACCTGGATCGGCTCGATTTTCAAGAGTACAAGGTCAGCGTAAAAGCCTCTGATGTGTTTATGGCCGTCGCGGCTTACCGTGATCTTGCCACGCGCATTGAGCAGCCGCTTCACTTGGGTATTACCGAAGCAGGTGGGCTGCGCTCGGGCACCGTTAAGTCGTCTATTGGCCTGGGCATGCTACTGATGGATGGTATCGGCGACACGATTCGTGTGTCACTTGCCGCCGACCCGGTAGAAGAGATTAAAGTCGGCTTTGATATGCTCAAAAGCCTGCGCCTGCGCGCCAAGGGCATCAACTTTATTGCCTGCCCCAGCTGCTCACGCCAAAACTTTGACGTTATCAGCACCATGAATCAGCTTGAAGAGCGTCTGGAAGACATCATGACGCCGCTGGATGTTTCGGTGATTGGCTGCGTCGTTAACGGCCCGGGTGAAGCAAAAGAGACCGATATTGGCCTGACCGGCGGCAGCCCCGCCAACCTGGTGTATATCGACGGCAAACCGGCCAGCAAACTGCGTAACGACCACCTGGTGGATGATCTTGAGCGGATGATCCGCGAAAAAGTGCGCCAAAAACAGCAGCAAGAAGATGACATGATCGCCCGCAGCGTTTAATGCCGGGGCCATGCATCAGCCAGGATGCAGAACGAGGAGTTTTCATTGAGCAAGTCCGCTGTTAAAAAGATTCAAGCCATCCGTGGTATGAACGACCTGTTGCCCAGCGATAGTCCTCGCTGGCAATTTTTTGAGACCAAAGTACGTCAGTTAATGCATCGCTACGGCTTCGATGAAATTCGCACGCCGATTGTCGAGCAAACAGCGCTGTTCGCCCGCTCGATTGGTGAAGTGACCGATATCGTCGAAAAAGAGATGTACACCTTCGACGACCGCAACGGCGATAGCCTGACACTGCGTCCTGAAGGCACCGCCAGCTGCGTGCGCGCAGCGATGGAACACGGCCTGCTCTACAACCAGACCCAACGGCTTTGGTACCAGGGTCCGATGTTTCGTCACGAGCGCCCTCAAAAAGGCCGCTATCGCCAGTTTCATCAGGTAGGTGTTGAGACATACGGCTTTGAAGGGCCGGATATCGATGCCGAAGTGATTCTGCTCTCGGCACGCCTGTGGAAAGAGCTAGGGCTGTTTGAGCATGTCACGCTTGAGCTTAACTCGCTGGGTTCTGCCGAGGCGCGGGTGGCCTACCGTGAAAAGCTGGTGGCTTATTTCGAACAGCATCGCGAAGTGCTTGATGAAGACTCTCAGCGCCGCTTGATCAGTAACCCGCTGCGCATTCTGGACTCTAAAAATCCGGCCATGGCGGACATGCTTAACGGCGCCCCGCAGCTCATGGATCATCTTGATGATGCGTCGCGCGAACACTTCGAGCAGTTGAAAGCCATGCTGGATGCGGCGGGCATCCCCTTTGTGATCAATCCTCGCCTGGTGCGCGGGCTCGACTACTACTGCCGTACGGTGTTCGAATGGACCACCAGTGCGCTGGGTAGCCAAGGCACGGTATGTGCTGGCGGTCGTTACGATGGCATGGTGGAACAGCTGGGCGGCAAGCCAACCCCAGCGGTTGGGTTCGCCATGGGTATTGAGCGGTTAATCCTGTTGCTGGAGACGCTAAACCTGGTGCCGGACGAAGCCCTGGGCGGCTGCGATGTCTATCTCCTGCCTATGGACGATAACGCAACGATTGCCGCGCTCACGCTTGCCGAACAGCTGCGTAGTGAGCTTCCCGACTTGCGCCTTCAACTGCACTGCGGCGGCGGTAGCTTTAAGAGCCGCATGAAAAAGGCCGATAAAAGTGCTGCGCCCATCGCCATCCTGCTGGGCGAGGACGAACTGGCCGAACACGCCGCCACGCTTAAGTTCTTGCGCGATGACCGCGAGCAGCAGCGCGTGAGCCAAGCGGCACTTTCTGCCACGCTAGGCGACCTTCTGGCCCACTAAGCCAAACAAACAGGCGCTGTGCGCTTACAAATAACTAATCGCCGCTGTGCTGCGGCGATTTTATGCAATAGGAGGCCGCCCGTGGCGGATCGAAGCGAAGAAGAGCAGTTGGATGTCGTTAAGCGCTGGTGGAAAGAGAATGGAACCTCTCTGATTGCAGGTGCCGCTCTTGCTGCTGCGGGCGTCTTTGGCTGGAATGCATGGCAAAACTATCAGCAAGGCCAGTCGGAAGCCGCTTCGGTGCGCTACCAGCAGTTGATCAACGTTGCCATGGCCAACGAACTGGATGAGCAGCAAACGGCCAGCGCCCGCGAGCTAATTAGCGAGCTTACCGACGATTACGGCAAAACGCTCTATGCTGAACTGGCGCTGCTTATGGACGCTCGGTTAGCCGTACAGCAGGGCGATATCGATGCGGCAAAGGTCTCTCTTGAACAGGTAGCCGATAACTCATCGCGTCGCTATGTGCAAAGCCTGGCCTGGCTGCGTCTGGCACGCATTGAGGTCGCCAACGGCAATCCTGAAGCGGCACTTGCTTTACTGGATGAGCCGATCAGCGAAGCCCTGGCGGCGCAGCAAGCCAACGTCCGCGGTGATGCCTACGCAGCCCTTGGGCAAACCGACCAGGCGCGGAGCGCTTGGCAAAACGCGCTGGAACTTGCAGAGAGCCTCGACCAAACGCTTTACGGCGTACCATTCAAGCTTGACGATCTTGGCGCCGAGGAGGCGACACAATGATGAATCTGCGTCTTTCCAAACAGATCATGCGCGTGACGCTAGGTGCGGTAGCCATTGCTCTACTGGCAGGTTGTGCCAATAAAGGCGAACCCGCGTATACGCCCAAAGAGCTGCGTAGCTTTGATGAAACATCAAACCTGACCACGCAGTGGCGCCAGAATATCGGCAGCGGCCTGGGCCGGGCGCGTTACCCTATCGCACCTTCCCGTGAAGGCAGCACGATCTTTGCCGCCGACGCACAAGGCCTGGTCATGGCATTAAACGCTAACACCGGTGATCGTGAGTGGCGCGTAGAGCTTGATACACCGATCTCCAGCGCGCTGACCGCGATTGCAGGCCAGGTCTACCTGGGCACTCGCAACGGTGAAGTGATTGCACTTGATCAACGCGATGGCAGCGTAAGCTGGCGCTCCAGAGTATCCAGCGAAGTGCTGGCCGCGCCTCAAGCCAACCAGCAACTGCTGGTCGTACAAAGCGTTGATGGTCAGATAACGGCGCTAGACCGTACCAACGGTCAGGAGCGCTGGGTTTATACCAGTTCTCAGCCTGCCCTTACCCTTCGCGGTACCGGGACGCCGATGGTCATTGACCCGGTCACTTTCGTCGGCCTCGCAAACGGACGCCTGGCCACGCTTGATAACCGTAGCGGCCAGCCGCTGTGGGATATGCAAATCGCCACCCCCAGTGGCCGTAGCGAAGTTGAGCGACTGGTCGATATTGCCGGCCAGCCGCTGATTACGCCTGACGGCCGCCTGTTTGTCACCAGTTACAACGGTCGCGTGGTGGCGCTGGAAGCCACACGCGGCAGCGTACTCTGGGAAAGTAATCTCTCTAGCCGCCATTCACCGCTGATGGTGGGTAACTATCTTTATGTGGTTACCGACGACAGCCACCTCGTCGCGCTTGATGCCGAAAATGGCCAAGAAATATGGCGTAACAATGAACTTGAAGATCGTTGGCTTACCGCCCCAGCCTTTGCTGATGGCCGTATCGTGGTTGGCGATTTTGAAGGTTATGTCCATTTGATCGACGCGCGTGAAGGTAACATCGTGGGCCGCACCCGGGTGCATAAATCCGGCATTAGCGTGTCCCCCATTACTGATGGCAGCACCATTCATGTCCAGGCCGACAATGGTCGTCTGGAAACCCTGGAAGTCACTCCATGACACCCGTCATTGCTTTGGTCGGTCGCCCCAATGTGGGCAAATCGACACTGTTTAACCGCCTAACGCGTTCGCGTGATGCACTCGTGGCCGACTTTCCCGGCCTCACCCGCGACCGCAAGTATGGCAACGGCATGCTGGGCGGCAAAGCCTATACGGTGATTGATACCGGTGGTATCAGTGGTGATGAGGAAGGTATTGATGCGGCGATGGCAGAACAGTCGCTTGCCGCGATTGATGAAGCCGATATTGTCCTGTTCCTGGTCGATGCCCGTGCCGGGCTTAACGTCGCTGATGAAGCGATTGCCAACCACCTACGCGTTAACCAGAAAAAAACCTGGTTGGTGGTGAACAAGACCGATGGTCTGGAAGAGCACTCGGCCATGGCCGACTTCTGGAAGCTGGGCCTTGGCGACCCTTGGGCCATTGCTGCCGCGCACGGACGTAACGTTTCAACGCTGATTGATACCGTGCTTGAGCCGTTTCCCGAGCGCGACCCTAGCATTCCAGCGGATACCGGTTCCAAAGGCATCCGCATTGGGGTAATTGGTCGCCCCAACGTGGGCAAATCCACACTGGTCAACCGCCTTCTGGGTGAAGACCGTGTCGTGGTGTTCGATGAAGCCGGTACCACGCGTGATGCTATCGAGATTCCTTTCGAGCGCCGCGGCAAGCCGTATGTGTTGATCGACACCGCCGGTATTCGCCGCCGCAAGAACGTGAGCGAGATTGCCGAGAAGTTTTCCATTATCAAAACCCTTGACGCGATTAAAGAGTGTCATGTGGCGGTGATGGTGCTGGATGCCCGCAGCGGCCTGGTTGAGCAGGATCTTCACCTGTTGGATTACGTGCTAACGACGGGGCGTGCGCTGGTACTGGCGATCAACAAGTGGGATGGCCTGGAGAGCGAAGCAAAAGACAAGATGCGTGCCGATATCAAGCGCCGCCTGGGCTTTGCCGACTACGCTGAAATGCACTTTATTTCAGCTCTGCACGGCACCGCAGTGGGTGATTTATACCCCTCCATTGAGCGGGCATTTAATGCGGCCAACGCACACTGGTCGACCAACCGGTTGACGACCCTGTTACAGGATGCGGTCAGCCAGCACCAGCCCCCGATGGTTAACGGGCGGCGTATTAAGCTGCGTATGGCCCACCAGGGCGGCAGCAATCCGCCGATTATCGTTGTGCACGGTAATCAGACCGCGTCGGTTCCTGAAGCGTATCGCCGCTATCTGATCAATACTTTCCGTAAGGTGTTGAAGGTGCGCGGCACGCCCATGCGGTTTGAGTTCCGCTCAGGCGATAACCCGTTTGACTCTATGGCCGGGGCCAGTGATAAAGAGAAAGCTAAAAAGCGCGAGCTTACCCGTACCAAAGATGCGCGGAAAAGCCGTCGTTAAACGCTCCATGCGCTATCCCGCAGTAATAACGCCTGCTTGTTTAAGCAGGCGTTTTTTGTTTCAGGCGAACATGTACAAATTTGCTTGACAGAAATCAGCGCGGGCCCTCAAATAGCCGCGCTTTTAGCTCATGCTCCCCGGCGCTTGCCGCCACCACCCTTCTCAGGAGGGAACCCTATGTTGTATGCCGTTCGTCACTGGCGCTGGCTTGTGATGCTGAGTTTGGTAAGCCTGCTTACCGGCTGCCTTGCACTCCCCCAAACGGGGCTATTTGCCTTTCGCTTGGCCATTACCTCACTCGGCGTGGAAAATGTGCGTGTCGGCCCCTACTCCATTGACGCAGGCCTGGACACCAGTGACTTGACCAGTCTGCTGACTTCAAGCCTGGGCATGGGTAGCCTGCCGGTTCAGGCAACGCTCGCGATGGGCCTTGGGCTGCCTGCGGGAATGCCGGCGGTAGCCATGTCAGGCTTTAACTGGACGCTGGATATGCCAGGTGTTGACCCCGTAGAAGGGGAGTATACCCAGGATGTTTCATTAACCTCGGGCGACGGCGCCAATCTACGCCTGCCGGTGGCATTTGATATCCTGGGCACCGATGCCCAAAAAATGGCGCCAATGCTGAATTTGGTCCAGCAGCTTGCCTCTCAAGGCGAACTTCCCGCAGGCAGTGAGCTTGCGATCACGCCGGGCGATTTACGCGGCCTAGGCATGACGCTACCGGCGGGACTGCTCACACCGACCATTCGCCTTAATGTGGGTGAAGATGGTCAGCTAACCCCTCAGCGTTAAGCTGTTTCTGCCAGGCATGGAAACAGAGGCTAGCCAATGCTCCACGTGGTCAAGTCATCTGGTTAAACGTCGGCTCAGTTCAGCGTCTCAAGTGCATTAAGTGATAACAAGGGGATTGATTTACCCTACACAGTGGTTATCTTGTTTGCATGGAACTCAATCATCTTTAAGGAAATCATCTCATGCGTTGGCTTCGTCCCTTTGCTGTTACTGCGCTATGCGCTTCTTTAGCGGCCTGCTCAACGTCCCCTACCGGACGCTCGCAATTATTGCTGCTTTCCGATGACCAGCTTAACGAGATGGGCCAGCAGGCATTCGCCCAGTACCAGCAGGATATTCCTACCGCAGGCCAGGCAAGCCACCGCTATGTGCAGTGCATCACCAATGCCATCGTGGATATATTACCGACTGAACAGCGTAATCTTGACTGGCAAATCCGGGTATTTGAAGCCGAACAGCCCAACGCCTTCGCGCTGCCTGGCGGTTATATGGGGGTCAATACCGGCATGCTGACTATTGCCACCAACCAGGATCAACTGGCCTCCGTGGTAGGCCATGAAATTGGTCACGTACTTGCCCGCCACGCCAATGAGCGGGCATCGACCGAAAACGCCACGTCGCTAGGGCTTTCGGTTATTTCCAGCGCATCGGGTATGCAAACCCCTGGCGGACAACAGCTGATGGGCGTGCTGGGCATGGGCGCGCAATACGGCATTGCCTTGCCGTTCTCACGTAGCCATGAAAGCGAAGCGGATGTTATTGGCCTGGACCTGATGGCGCAGGCAGGCTTTGATCCGCGTCAAAGCGTTACGCTCTGGGAAAACATGCAGGCCGCCTCGGGCGGTGGCGCGCCACCGGCCTGGATGTCGACGCACCCAAGCCAGGGGCAGCGTATTGAGGGCCTACAAGCCAATATGGATAGAGCGCTTGCCACCTACGAGCAGGCGCGCAGCAGCGGGCACACGCCTAACTGCCAGCGCCCGTAACCCTTTGCTTTAATTTTTAACGATAAAGGGCCGAGCCATCTCGGCCCTTTTTTTGATGAATACATGCAAGCGGCTAACCCGCGTTGAGCATTCTGCGCAGCATCTGGCGTACCTGGGTCGTCTCGGGGCGTACATTTCGCCATAGATAAAATGCTTCGGCGGCCTGCTCTACCAGCATTCCCAAGCCATCCAACCGCTGGGCACCATGCGTTCCTGCCCACTTCAAGAAGACCGTTTGCGTAGCGCCATACATCATGTCGTAGGCCCAGGCATCGTTTGCAAATAGATTATCCGGCAGAGGAGGTAAATCGCCCGCTAGGCTGGCACTGGTTCCGTTAATCACGACACTAAAAGGGCCTTTAGCTGCCTTAAACCCTCCGCCGTGGATCTCGCCCAAATCAGCAAAATCGTCGGCCAATTGTTGGGCTTTTTCAGCCGTTCGGTTAACGACCACCACCTCGCCAGGCTTTTCTGCGAGTAACGGCTCTAAAATTCCCCGCACGGCCCCACCAGCGCCCACCACCAGGATGCGCTTATCGGCAAGCGCTACACGGTTATATGCAAGGTCGCGTAACAAACCAACGCCATCGGTATTATCGCCGTAAGTAAGGCCATTACCTCCGACTATCAGCGTATTCACCGCGCCAGCCCGCTGAGCACGTCTGCTCAGGGTATCGCAGAGCGCAAACGCCTCCTCCTTAAAGGGTACGGTAACGTTGGCCCCTCGCCCGCCGTTATCAACAAACGTTCGCCAGGCATCGGTAAAGCCATCCAACGGCGCCAGTTGTGCTGTGTATTCAATTTTTTGCTGTGTTTGCAGGGCAAATTCGTTATGAATGAGGGGTGATTTTGAGTGCTCAATGGGATTACCCAATACGCAGTAAAGGTCACTCATCAACTCGTTCCTGTACGCTGTTTTATATTTCTGTGGATCACGATGTTTAAGCCCTATCCGACACGTTGAGCCAGTCTCTTGGCACCAGGTAATCATTTAGCGTGGCTTCAGCACTCCCAGGGGCAGGCGTATAGTCATACTCCCAGCGCGCCAGTGGTGGCATCGACATTAAAATTGACTCGGTGCGCCCGCCGCTTTGTAAGCCAAAGAGCGTTCCTCGGTCCCATACGAGGTTAAATTCTACATAGCGACCGCGACGATAGAGCTGAAACGCTCGCTCATGCTCGCCCCAGGCAGCCGCTTTGCGGCGCTTAACAATGGGTAAGTAGGCCTCTAAAAAGCTATCGCCCACGGCGCGTTGAAAGGCGAAACACTCCTCGAAACTGCCAGCATTCAAATCATCGAAAAACAGCCCACCCACTCCACGGGTCTCATCACGGTGCTTTAAATAAAAATACTCATCGCACCATGCTTTATAGCGGGCATAAACATCATCGCCAAAAGGATCGCAGGCCGCTTTGGCCACCTGGTGCCAGTGCACAGCGTCCTCAAGCACCGGGTAATAGGGCGTTAAGTCAAAGCCTCCACCAAACCACCAGACGGGCGTTTCGCCCTCTTTTTCAGCAATAAAAAAGCGTACGTTGCCGTGGCTAGTAGGGACATGCGGGTTTTCAGGATGCAGTACCCAGGAGACCCCGACCGCATGAAAGCTGCGACCGGCAAGCTCCGGCCGAGCTGCCGTTGCCGAGGGCGGCAGTTGAGCACCATACACATGGGAAAAGTTGACGCCGCCTTTTTCAAAGACACCGCCCTGCTCAATCACGCGTGAGCGCCCGCCACCGCCCTCTTCACGCTGCCAGCTGTCTTCCTTAAACGCAGCTTTACCGTCAGCCGCGGCCAGCCCCTCACAAAGCCGGTCTTGAAGGCCGAGCAGGTACTGTTTAACGTCGTCTAAATGCTCGTGCGCCACGATGACTCCCGTTCAAAATTCTTATTACAAAGTAATCTTAACCATAATGCATTTAAGCACTTGGCACTTAAGCCGTTTACTTACCTATTTAAGCGCGCATTACCTGGCCACTGACTAAATCACGAATGGTGCTGGGTCGTGGATTCCCGCCCAGCTCGCCCGCTACTATCGCGGCGATTTCCTGCCCAAAAATAGTGACTACTTCTTCATCACTCATGGCAGGCGCCTCGCCCGCTCGATTGGCCGATGTCGACACCAGTGGCCCGCCAAACGCTTCACATAACGCTTTCATTAAGGGATGGTCGGTCACTCGTAATGCCACGCGTTGATGAGCACCGCGAACCAGCGCATGGCTGCGACCATTATCCGGCACCAGCCAAGTGTTAGGGCCAGGCCAACTGGCCGCAAGTGGAGCATGCAGTTCAAACGGCAATTGGTTTAGCCAGGGCTGAAACTGCTGGATACTGGCCGCCACCAAAATAATGCCTTTGGAAGGGTCGCGCTCTTTCATGCGCATTAACCGGGTAAGCGCTTCGTCATTATCCGGGTCACAGCTAAGCCCCCACACGGCTTCGGTGGGGCACGCAATAACACCGCCAGCATGCAGTGCATTAATGGCAACTTCGAGGTCGACAGCCGGCTTCATTGGCGCTCCTGCTCTACAAGCAATTAGCGATAAGAGAATGCTCACATCCTATCATGGCCTGGGTAAGCGCACCCAACCTCCCACCTGCTGAGCGACCCATCCATCAAGCTCCAGCATCAATAACCGCTGCTGGCAGTTGCTGACAGACTCCCCGGTATGCTGAACCAGTGAATCAAGCGGCACCGGCGTTGCCGATAAAACGTTAAGCAGCTCATCAGGCAGTGGCTCGCTTAGTGGCGCAATTGGCCCTAAAGGGGGAGATGAAGCCTTCACTGACGCTGGTAAAAAGCTACCCGCCCACTGCTGTAACTCTTCAAGCATATCGTCGACATGGCGTACCAGCGTTGCTCCATTACGCAACAAGTGCAGGCAGCCTTGGGCCTGAACATTGTGCAAAGACCCAGGCAGGGCAAAAAGCTCCTTGTTCTGCTCCAGGGCCAAGCGGGCACTCACCAACGAGCCGCTTTTCTCGGTGGCCTCAATCACTAACGTACCCAATGAAAGCCCGGTCACAATCCGGTTGCGACGCGGGAAGAACGCGGGACGTGCCTTGGTGCCCGGAGGATGCTCTGACAACAATAGCCCGCCAGGCGCACAGCTCAGTTGCTCATGCAGGTCGCGATGTTGAGCCGGGTAAATAACGTCCACGCCGCAGCCTAACACCGCAATGCTGCTTCCACCGGCACTCAGTGCAGCACGCTGAGCGATACCATCAATGCCCAGCGCCATACCGCTGACCACACACCAGCCTCGGCGAGCAAGTTCCCGCGCAAAGCCTTGGGCATTGGCGTTACCTTCCGAGGTGGGTTTGCGTGTTCCCACCATGGCAATCCTTGGCCCTTCAAGCGCCTGTAAATCCCCTTGGGCCCAAAGAATGGCGGGCGGGTCCGGTAGCTCGTTGAGCAGCTCAGGCCAGGCCGGGTGGTGGCGATGCAGAATATGCCGCGCTGGTCCGCTCTGCTGCCATGCCCGCGCGTCGTCTACGCATCGCTGAAGCGGGCTGCGCTCGGGGTGTTCAAGCCACAGCCGTAAGGCACTGGCGGCGTTAGCGGGCAGTGTCGCCAGCCAGCCTTCTGGCCAGCGCGGCTGGCGTGCCACCATCTGGGTAATGCGCAGTGCGCCCATGCCCGGCAAGGCGTTGACCACTAACCACTCACTGGTATTCATCGACGCTCCTCAACGTGCATGCTGAATATCCCAATTCCGTTATAAATCCGGAGTCACCACACGATCACCCACTTCCAGCATGCTGGAAGCTTGCATCACCAGCGCATAACTCACCTGCTGGTAAGGCTTCACTACCATTGCCCAGCCCGCTGGGGTCGGTGGCAACGGCGTTACTACCTGGCGACGCGTGTCAAAAACGGTTTCGCTCGGCGCATTCACTTGAAGCAGATGCCCTGGCTCCAAGCCGTCTTGCGCGCCTACATCCAAAGCAATGATGTGCAAGGCACCTATAAAACGTACGCCGCCGGGCACGGCGAGAATACGACCGTTTATTGCATTGCGCGGCAGGTGGGGTTGAAGCGCCGTTCGAGGCGCATCGGGTTCCAGGGCAAGAATAAGATCGTTACTACGCACCTCTTGATGAGCGCTGAGCACTTCCAGCAGGGCAATATCACCCTCACTGCGCACAAGACGAGCTTCGCCAATGTGACTTAACGCCTGCCCCAACACCGCGCCATCGTCAGCAGTATAGGTCTGTGTCTGACGATAAATACCGAGTGTGGCAGGGCCTAGCGCATTATTCGTTACGTTGCTCGGTACGCTTTCCAGTGCGTGGCTCGGCATAGCGCCACGGGCATAAATTCGGTCGCCTGCACCGTTGATCAACCGCTGGTGCTCGCCGGCCAACACATAGGCCATCTCAGGCTGGCGCACTCCGGGTTCTATTACTCGGTGTTCACGCCAAAAAGCGTTAAGGCTTTCAAGCGAGAGCGCGCCAAGTTCACTTACCCTCGCGTCTAGCGGTCCATCGGGCATTGGCAAGGTGCGTATTTGGGGAGAAAGCGTCACCACCGGCAGCGTTTCAGCGCCAACGGCGTGAAGGCTTATTAACAGCCCTGGCAGCAGGTTTACTACCCTCTTGAGCAAGTCGCAAAGCGCGTTTTGTCTTGCTGCGCGGCGCATAAAGTTGGCTAGCACTATCCCGTACTCCGTGAAGGATGTTTCGATCATTTTCATGGCGCTTCACCGCATGTGCTGATGCCCAGGAGCGCTGCCAGCGTGATATAGTGGTGATTAGCAAAGAACCAGGCCGCCGCGATTCGGCCTGATTATCCAAGATTTAGCTTAACGATGACGGTAATCCCCATGGCCAAACTTCCTATTCTCGAATTCCCCGATGAGCGCCTGCGCACCAAGGCGGTACCGGTGGAAACCGTTGACGACGAGGTCCGCCAGCTTGTCGACGATATGTTAGAGACCATGTACGACGCTCGTGGCATTGGCCTTGCGGCCACCCAAATTGATGTCCATCGTCGTGTCGTCGTCATGGACGTAAGCGAAGATAACTCGCAGCCGCTGGTGCTGATCAACCCTCGTTATACGCCAGTCGGCGAAGACAAAGAGCCGCTTTCTGAAGGCTGCCTGTCGATTCCCGAGTACTACGCGGAAGTGCCGCGCTACCTTACGGTAAAACTCAACGCGCTTGACCGTAACGGCGAGGCGTATGAGCTTGAGGCCGACGGCCTGCTGGCGCACTGCATTCAACACGAGTACGACCATCTTGAAGGTGTACTGTTTGTTGATTATCTTTCGCCGCTAAAGCGCGACCGCATCATGAAAAAAATGCAGAAACGTCATAAGCTGATGAAAGACGACGCTTAACAGCCATCCGTTTTAGCACAGTTTACTTCGGTTTTTGTAGAAGTTTTGTAAGTGAGCGTATTTATAACGCTTAAGGCCGAGAAGCCTGGTACTCCATACAACGGTACAACAGCCGTTGTATACCCTGCTTCTCGGCCTTTATTGTTGCCCCAGGCTTTCTCATTTCCCCTGTTACCAGGTACCTGTTGTCATGTCACAGTTGCGCGTTGTTTTTGCTGGCACGCCTGATTTCGCTGCCTCAAGCCTTGCGGCCCTACTGGCTAGCAAACATAAGGTAGTGGCGGTTTATACCCAGCCCGACCGCCCGGCAGGTCGTGGTCGCAAACTCACGCCAAGCCCCGTTAAAAAGCTTGCTCTTGAGCATGCGCTTCCGGTCTACCAGCCACAAACGCTAAAAGACCCGGCCGCTCAAGCTGAGCTTGGCGCCTTAAACGCCGATATTATGGTGGTCGTGGCGTACGGTTTATTGCTGCCTCAGGCAGTATTGGACACGCCGCGCCTGGGGTGCATTAACGTCCACGCCTCACTGCTACCCCGCTGGCGCGGTGCCGCCCCGATTCAGCGCGCGATTGAAGCCGGTGATAACGCCTCGGGCGTTACCATCATGCAAATGGATGCAGGGCTTGATACCGGCGCCATGCTGCACGAAGTACGCACCCCGATCACCGAGCAAACCACGGGTGGCGACCTGCATGACCGCCTGGCGCTTCAAGGCGCCACTGCGCTAACCAGCGTGCTGGATAAACTGGCCAACGGTAACACCAGTGCAACACCCCAGCCGGAAGAAGGCGTTACCTACGCCACCAAGCTCAGCAAAGCAGAGGCCGAGCTGGACTTCACTCAGCCTGCAGAACGCCTTGCGCGTAAAATCCGCGCCTTTAACCCTTGGCCGGTGGCGTGGTGTCAGATGGGTGATGACCGCTTACGCTTACTCATGGCAAGCGTTCAAGCCGGTGAACAGGGCGCAACGCCGCCCGGCACGCTGCTTGAAAACGGTGAAGACCATCTGCGTATTGCCTGTGGCCCTGAAGGCCGCGAGGTTTTATGTATCAGCAGCGCCCAACTTCCTGGCGGCAAGGCCATGGCTGTGCGCGACTTACTCAATGCCCGTCATGCTCGTTTGACACCCGGTAACCGCCTTGGTCAGCCTGAATCCCAGCAAGGAGACGCTTTATGAGTCAGCAACGTTCACACCCCGGTAAGCGCGCTTCAGGCAATAGCGGCCAGGACGTTCGCGCCGCCGCCGCCCGTGCATTAGCGCCGGTCATCTCTCAGCAAGGCTCACTGGCCGCGTTGGATGAGAACAGTGTCGTTGCCCGCGACCGAGGCCTTTTAAAAGAGCTCTGCTTTGGCACCTGCCGTCAGCTTCCACGTTTGGAAGCGCTGGCTAACAGCCTCCTAAAACAGCCCTTTAAAAAGCGTGACAGTGATATTCACGCCCTGCTGCTGCTGGGTATTTATCAGTTGCTGTATATGCGTATTCCCGCCCACGCAGCCGTCGGCGAAACCGCCGGTGCCGCGCGTTTGTTGGGTAAAGAGTGGGCGACCCGAGTACTGAATGGCTGCCTGCGCCGCCTACAGCGCGAGTCGGATGAACTCCAGGCCGCCGTTGATAAGGATGAGAGTATTGCGCTGGCCCACCCCCGTTGGCTGCTGGACGCACTACGCAACGCCTGGCCGGAGCAGTGGCGTGCAATTGTTGAAGCAAATAATCAGCCTGGCCCCATGACGCTGCGCGTAAATCAACACCACAATGACCGTGAAGCCTATATAGAGCGGCTGACCGAACAAGGATTAAGCGGTGAGCTCTGCATCCACTCGCCGGATGGCATTACCCTTAACACGCCCTGCGATGTTACGGTGCTGCCCGGATTTTCCGAGGGCCACGTTAGCGTACAGGATGAAGCAGCCCAACTGTGTGCTGCGCTACTTGGCCCTGCCTTGGCACCTCGCCCCGGTGCACAAGTATTGGATGCCTGCAGCGCGCCTGGCGGTAAAACGGCTCACTTGCTGGAGCAGTTCGATATTGCACTGACCGCCCTGGATAGCGATAACCACCGCCTTTCGCGAGTAGAAAGTACGCTAGACCGATTAGGCCTATCCGCCACGCTCCAGAATGTGGATGCCACTCAGCGCGACTGGTGGAACGGCACGCCGTTTGAGGCTATTCTGCTTGACGCTCCTTGCTCGGGTACGGGCGTCATTAGGCGTCATCCGGATATCAAAACACTTCGACGTAAAGAGGATATCCGCAAGCTAGCCAAGCTACAGCAGCAGCTACTGGACAATTTATGGCCCATGCTGCGCGAAGGCGGCACGCTGTTATACGCCACCTGCTCGGTACTGCCTGAAGAGAATGCCCAACAGATCGAGGCATTTCTGGCGCGCACGCCCGATGCCAAAGTGACCACGCCCAGCGATGTGGCCTGGGGTATCCAAAGCGGCCAAGGGCGCCAGCTATTTCCAGAGCAAGGACGTCACGACGGCTTTTTTTATGCCAGGCTAGAGAAGCAGTCTGCCTAGGCGCGTTCTGGTGCCAAGGCAGTGAACTCATGACTAAGGATGGAGATACCATGACTCACCACACCTACAAGCACGTAGAAATCACTGGCTCTTCCGAGAAAGGCATCGAGGAAGCCGTGCAGAATGCCCTCGCCAAGGCATCAGAAACCATCCAGCACATGCGCTGGCTTGAAGTGACCGATACACGTGGCCATATTGAAGACGGCCGCGTGGCCCACTGGCAGGTCACCGTTAAAGTCGGTTTCACGCTGGAATAATCCTTACCTGCATTTCGACGGCGGCTGGTTTACACTGGCCGCCGTCTTTATTGCAGCGCATTACGTTAGATGTACAACGCTACCTATTGCGCTGGCGCTTTCAATGGAACCGATGCTCAGTAATGAAAATCATCATTCTCGGCGCCGGCCAGGTCGGCGGTACCCTGGCGGAGCACCTCGCTCGCGAGGAAAATGACATCACCGTTGTCGATACCGACGCCAATAAGCTGCGCGAGCTGCACACCAAGCTCGATATTCGTACCGTTACCGGCGCGGGCTCCTACCCTATCGTTCTGCGGCAGGCTGGCTGCGAAGATGCTGACATGTTAATTGCGGTGACCAACAGCGACGAAGTCAACATGATCGCCTGTCAGGTCGCGCATACGCTGTTCCGCACGCCTACCAAAATTGCCCGGGTGCGTGCCACGCCCTATCTGACCCGTAAGGGGCTTTTTGCCCACGAAGCGATCCCCATTGATGTATTGATCAGCCCCGAACAGGTGGTCACCGATCACGTCCGCCGCTTGATTGAACACCCCGGTGCGTTGCAGGTGTTGGACTTTGCGGATGGTCTGGTGCAGCTAGTGGCGGTCAAAGCGGTGTATGGCGGGCCGCTGGTGGGTCAGGACCTGGCCTTTTTGCGCAGCCATATGCCTAACGTGGATACTCGCGTCGCGGCTATTTATCGGCGTAACCGTCCCATCATTCCTCGCGGCGACACGGTCATTGAAGCTGACGATGAGGTGTTTTTCCTTGCCGCTCGGAGAGACATTCGCGCGGTCATGAGTGAGCTTCGCCGTATCGAACGAGGCTTTCGCCGCGTGGTAATTGCGGGCGGCGGCAACATTGGCGAACGCTTGGCCGAACATCTGGAACACAGCCACCAGGTCAAGATTATCGAGCATAGCCTTGAGCGCTGTACCACGCTTTCCGAACGGCTTGACCGCACCGTGGTGCTTCACGGCAGCGCGACCAGCAAGCGGCTTCTGGAAGAAGAGAACATTGAAGACTGCGACATTTTCTGCGCGCTGACCAACGACGACGAAGTCAATATCATGTCGTCGCTGCTGGCCAAACGGCTGGGGGCCAAGAAGGTGCTCACGCTGATCAACAATGCCGCTTACGTGGACCTCGTTCAAGGTGGCGAGATCGATATCGCGATTTCGCCCCAGCAGGCCACCATTGGCAGCCTGTTAACCCACGTGCGCCGAGGCGATATCGTCAATGTGCATTCACTACGCCGAGGAGCAGCAGAAGCCATTGAAGCCATTGCTCATGGCGACAAACACTCTTCGAAAGTTGTCGGTCGTACCGTTCGCGAGATCGGCCTGCCCGAGGGCACCACGATCGGGGCGATTGTGCGCGGCAAGGACGTCATTATCGCTCATGGGGATGTCACGGTGGAGAGCGGCGATCACGTGATTCTGTTTGTGATCGATAAGCGCCGCATCCGCGATGTCGAGCGTATGTTCCAGGTCGGCTTGACGTTCTTTTAGGAGCATGCACCTACCATGAGTCTGCGGGTAATTTTACGCATTTTAGGGCTGCTGCTGATGCTGTTCAGCCTGACGATGCTCCCTCCCATTTTGATTTCCCTGTGGTTTCGCGATGGGGTCTGGTACGCATTTATGATCGGTATCGCCATTACGGTGATCACCGGCTTAACCTTGTACCTACCCAACCGCCGTGCCCACAAAGAGCTACGCATCCGTGATGGTTTTTTAATCGCGGCGATGTTCTGGACGGTTCTGGCGCTGTTTGGTTCGCTACCGTTGATGCTGTTTGGCGATGCCTCGCTGAGCATTACCGATGCGGTGTTTGAATCGTTTTCAGGCCTGACCACGACAGGCGCCACGGTGATTACGGGGATCGACTTTTTGCCCAAGTCGATTCTCTACTATCGCCAACAGTTGCAGTGGCTTGGCGGGATGGGGATTGTGGTGCTGGCCGTCGCGATTCTGCCTACGCTTGGGGTCGGCGGCATGGCACTCTACCGCACTGAAATTCCAGGGCCGCTGAAAGACTCCAAACTAACACCACGAATTACCGAAACGGCTAAAGCGCTTTGGTACATCTACGCCACTCTCACCATGGCCTGCATGGTGGCCTATATGCTGGCCGGCATGGATTGGTTTGATGCCCTGGGGCACAGTTTCTCTACCGTGGCGATTGGTGGCTTTTCTACTCACGATGCCAGCATCGGCTACTTCAATAGCCCCGCGATTGAGCTGATTTGCGCAGCCTTTATACTCATTTCTGCGTTTAGTTTTAGCCTGCACTTTATCGCGTGGCGTGAAAAACGCCTGCTGCACTACTTTCAAGACCCGGAGGCGCGCTTTTTAATGCTGTTTCTGGCAGGGCTTGTCACGATTACCGCGATTACCCTGTGGCTGACACACACCTACGATACGCTAAGCGGCTTGCGCTACGCGCTTTTCGAGGTGGTATCCATCGCGACCACAGCAGGCTTTTCTGTCGCTGACTTCTCGGTCTGGCCTGGCGCTATCCCTTTTTTACTGTTTATTGCCGCCTTTGTGGGCGGCTGCTCGGGCTCAACGGCGGGGGGGATGAAGGTCATCCGGATTATCCTGATTCTCAAACAGGGCATGCGCGAGGTTATGCGCTTGATCCATCCCAATGCGGTTATCGCGGTTAAAGTCGGCAAAGTGAGTGTACCCGACAGCATCGCCCAAGCTGTTTGGGGGTTCTTCTCCGCCTACGTCATGCTGTTCTTTTTAATGCTGATGGGCGTTATGGCGACCGGCGTGGATCAGGTCACCGCTTGGTCGACTGTGGGGTCAGCGCTTAATAACCTTGGCCCGGCGCTCGGAGAAGCCAGCGGGAACTACGGCGAGCTACCTGATCTTGCCAAATGGATACTGGTGCTTGCCATGCTGCTGGGCCGCCTGGAAATTTTTACCGTGTTAGTGTTATTTACGCCCGCTTTTTGGCGGCGCTAATTCGGATGATGCCGTTTACTATTTGAATTGAGACACCTTAATGAGCCAAGACGACACCACCCCGCTAGCCACGGCGCCTGACGCACTACCCGCCACTAGCGGGCCGCTAAAAACGGTTACCGTGGGCGGCACTACCTACACCTTGCTGGGTACGGCGCACGTGTCGGCACAAAGTGCTGACGATGTAAGAATGCTGGCTGACAGCGGGCTTTATGACGCCGTAGCGATTGAGCTGTGCGACGCTCGCCATCACAGCATGACGAACCCGGATGCCATGGGTGAGCAGGACCTTTTCCAGGTATTCAAGCAGGGCAAAGCGGGCATGGTCGCGGCAAGCCTGGCACTGGGCGCTTTTCAACAACGCATCGCTGAGCAGTCCGGCATTGAGCCAGGTGCCGAGATGCGCGCCGCGCTTGAAGAGTGCCGTAACCGTAACCTGCCGCTTTTACTGGTTGACCGCGATGTCGGGATAACGCTTAAGCGCATCTACCGCAACGTGCCCTGGTGGCAACGCTTTTCACTCTTTTCAGGCCTGATTGGCAGCGTACTATCGCGCCAGGACGTATCCAAGGAAGAGATCGAAAAGCTAAAAGAAGGCGATATGCTGGAAGCCACGTTTAGCGAGTTTGCCGCTGAATCTGAAGCCCTTTACACCCCACTGATTCGCGAGCGCGACCGCTACATGGTGCTACGTCTTGCCGAACAGGCGCCACCTGGGCGCTTCAAGAACGTGTTAGTGGTGCTGGGCGCTGGCCACCTGAAAGGCACCGTTGAGCACCTGGAAGCACCATTACCCGAGAACCCAACAGTAGAGCGCGAAGCGTTGGAAGCTTCACCGCCGCCCTCCAAACTCTGGAAAGCCTTGCCGTGGCTGATTACCGCGCTGGTCATTACCGGCTTTGGTATTGGCTTCTCACGCAATACCGACTTGGGTTGGCAGTTGGTGCTGGAGTGGTTCTTAATCAACGGGGTTCTGTCCGGCGGAGCGACCATTATTGCGCTTGCCCACCCGGTCACCGTTATTACCACTTTCTTTGCCGCCCCGCTTACCTCGCTGAACCCAACGATTGGGGCCGGTTTTGTCGCCGCCGGGGTGGAGCTTTACATGCGCAAGCCCAAGGTGCGTGACTTTGCCTCGCTACGTCAGGATGTCACCCACCTCAAAGGGTGGTGGAAAAATCGGGTGTCGCGCACGCTGCTGGTGTTTATCCTCGCCACGCTCGGCTCAGCCGTGGGCACTTGGGTTGCAGGCTTTCGAATTGCAGGTGCCTTGTTTGGTAGTGGTGCGGCGTGAGTACGCTTAAGCGTTCGCCCTGGCAGGCAGATGCCCTGCTGTTGCTGGTAACCATACTGGCGGCGGGCGGATGGATTTTCTCCAAGGAAGCGCTTGCCGGTATGCCGCCGCTGCTGTTTATCGGCACACGCTTTTTGCTGGCTGGGCTCATCCTGCTGGGCTTTGCCTGGCCCGCCTTAAGCGCTATGCCTGCACGGCGTATTCGGCGCGGTATTTTTGTGGGCTTTCTGTTTAGCGGCGCCATTGGCTTCTGGATCATGGGGCTTGCGACGTCAAATCACCTGGGCGAAAGTGCGTTTATCAATAGCCTGGGGATATTGCTGGTGCCTATCGTTGCCAAGCTGCTGTTTGGCGACAGACCACCACGCACCACCTGGATCGCCCTGCCCGTTGCCCTGCTGGGCTTCGCATTACTCTCCCTTAATGCTGGTTTCAAGGTAGAAACCAGCCAGCTTTTGATGGTCTGCGCAGCACTCTGCTTTGCGTTACTCATCAATATTAATACCCGCGTCGTGCGAAACGTAGCCGCCCTACCGCTCACCACACTTCAGCTGTTATCCGTGGGCACCGTATTAACCCTGGTGTCCTTTATGTTTGAGCGCCAGCCCGTCGCGCTTAACACGTCTATTCTGGGCTGGTTTATGGCCAGTGTTCTATTGGCAAGCGCCCTGCGGTTTTTCCTGCAAATTACCGCCCAGGGAATGACCACGCCAAGCCACGCCTCGGTGGTATTGATGCTGGAAGCGGTATGGACCGCATTATTTGCCGCCTGGTGGTTTGGCGAAGTTATGGCGCCGCTACAGCTACTCGGCTGCGGGCTAATTTTTACCGCCCTGCTGATTAACCGCTGGTACTGGGTGCGCAAGATACTCCTGCGCTGGCTACCCGGCGCTGCCCGCTAGCGACTCTCTTCCAACTCTTCAAACTCTTCCTTTCGTGCTAACAGGCGCGTCATTGCCTCAGTGGGTTCTGCAATTTTCTTGTAGAACCGGCTGGCGGCGTAGCTATCGTTAAACACATCGAAGTAGTCATCCAGCACGGCCGCCGCATTGTTGTCGCCCCCTTGGCGCAACAGCTCAATGGCCACTTCTGCCGTACATAAATGCGCTTTCGAGGCGGGCTTACGCAGCCGGTAGCGGGTTTCTCGCTCGGTATGCAATGGCAATACTGGCAACGCATCCAGGTACGCACTCTTGCGAAACATGCGCCGCGCCTGCCGCCATGTACCATCCAGAATGATAAACACAGGAATACGCGACGCCTGTTTGGCGCTGTGTACGGCGTCCATTCCCACCACCCGGTCGGCATAATCGGGCTGGTCATCCGGGAAGATAACAAAGGGCACGTAGCGCGGGTCTGCCAAAAGCTCGGTTAACTGCGCATCCGGCGCCGTTCGGTACCAAGTGAATACCTGCGTTTGCGCCAGAACGTCCCCTATCAACCGGCCCGTATTGGTCGGCTTATAGTGTTCCAGCGGATGCGTCAGCAGCCATACCTGGGCGTGGCTGTCGGCCTTCACCTGGTACGGACAAAGGCAATTTAGCGCGGGCAAATTGCAGCCCTCACAGCGTATGACAAAACTGCCCCGCGCCTTGAACTCACGCCGCGGTGGGCGAGGATGACCAGCGACAGAATCACATTCAGTTGAGGCAGGCATCCGCGCTCCAAAGGTAATCAACAGGATGAAAAAGGGCGCAGAGTATAAAGCAGTGCTTGATCATTGACGAATCCATCACCACCGTAAACCTTTTTAATTTTCTTAGTTGACATAGCAAACACTTCGTCGCTAGAGTCTTGTCAACTTTTTATATAAATATGGTTTACCAATGATCGCAACTGCTGCTCCGCGCAATGACTGGACGCTCGAAGAAATCAACGCCCTGTTTGCCCTGCCGTTTAACGATTTACTGTTCCAGGCCCAGCAGGTGCACCGAGCGCATTTCGACCCTAACGCGGTCCAGGTATCAACCTTGCTGTCGATTAAAACCGGTGCCTGCCCCGAAGACTGTAAGTACTGCCCGCAATCGGGCCACTACACCACACAGCTTGAAAAAGAGAAGTTGTTGGAAATCGAAAAGGTGGTGGAACAGGCCCAAGCCGCTAAGCACGCTGGCGCCAGCCGTTTCTGCATGGGCGCAGCCTGGCGCAGCCCCCGGGACAAGGATCTGCTCGTTGTTGAAGAGATGGTCCGCCAGGTAAAGGCGCTGGGGCTTGAAACCTGCATGACGTTGGGCATGGTCAACGACCAACAGGCTAACCGTTTGGCAGCCGCCGGGCTGGATTACTACAACCACAACCTGGACACGTCTCCCGACTACTACGGCGAAATCATCACCACGCGCACCTACAGTGACCGCTTGGAAACGCTGGCGACCGTTCGTGAGGCGGGTATGAAGGTCTGCTCTGGCGGCATTTTGGGCATGGGGGAAGGTGCTCAGGATAGAAGCGCCCTGCTGCAACAACTGGCCAAACTCAGCCCGCACCCGGAATCGGTGCCGATTAACATGCTGGTCAAAGTGCCCGGCACGCCACTTGAGAACGTGGAAGACCTCGACCCGCTGGAGTTTATCCGCGCCATTGCCGTAGCGCGCATCATGATGCCCCAAAGCCATGTGCGGCTTTCCGCCGGGCGCGAGCAGATGAGCGAATCCACCCAAGCGCTGGCGTTTCTGGCCGGTGCCAACTCCATCTTCTACGGCGACAAGCTGCTAACGACCAGCAACCCCCAGGCCGACCGCGACCGCGCCCTGTTTGCCAAGCTAGGCCTGCATCCAGAAACGCGCGAAACCTGTGAAAGCGAGGCCGCGCAAAGTGAGCGCTTGGCTCAGCAGCAGCTTAACCAGCGCGCCGCTGAGCTTGCGGTGGATGCCAGTGTCTGAGGCGTGGCATCAACGTCTGGCCAATGCGCGGGCGGTTCGTCAGCACGCCCGGCAGTGGCGCACTCGGCGTACCCGACAGCCACACCTGGTGAACTTCGCAGACAATGACTATCTTGGCCTGGCAAAAGACCCTCGCGTTCAGGCTGCCCAGGCCGAAGGCGCTCGCCGATTTGGCGCCGGGGCCAGCGCATCGCACCTGGTGAACGGCCACCACGCGCTTCACGATGACCTGGAAGAAGCCCTGGCAGCCTGGACAGGCCGCGAGCGAGCAGTGCTGTTCTCCACCGGCTATATGGCAAACCTGGGCGTGCTACAGGCGCTTGCCGATACCCACACGGCCATTTTTCACGACCGGCTCAATCATGCCTCACTGCTGGATGGAAGTGCGCTGAGCGGCGCCCGCTCGCGGCGCTACCACCATAACGATAGTGACGACTTAAGCCGCCTGCTGGCGCGCAGCCGCTGTACCCACAAGCTGGTGGTTAGCGACGGTGTCTTTAGCATGGATGGCGATGTGGCCGATATTGAAGCGCTGGTGCGGGTAAGCCAACAGCATGATGCCTGGCTAATGATTGATGATGCCCACGGCCTTGGCGTTATAGGCAATAACGGCAGCGGCTGTGTGGGCACACGCTGGGGAAGTGACCAGGTGCCGATTCTGGTCGGTACACTGGGCAAGGCGCTGGGCACTGCCGGCGCGTTTGTTGCAGGCGATGCACAGTTGATCGACCATCTGACCCAGTTCGCCAGAAGCTATATCTACACCACCGCACAGCCGCCCGGTGTTAGCGCCGCAACGCTGGAAGCGCTTGCGATTGTCCAGCGCGAACCCGAGCACCGCCTGCGCCTTGCGCGTCATATAGACTACTTTCGTGAAGAGGCTCTACGGCTGAACCTGCCGCTGGGTGAATCGCGCACGCCCATTCAACCGCTGTACCTGGGAGGCGAGTCGCGCGTGCTGCAGTGGGCCGAACAGCTGTATCAAGCGGGAATTGACGTTGGCGCAATTCGTCCACCCACCGTGCCCAGGGATGAGTCTCGCCTGCGCATTACGCTCAGTGCTCGCCATTCGCGTCGTGATATCGACCGGCTTCTCGAAACGCTGGCGGCCTGCCACTTGGAGGCATTATGACGCGCTTGGTACTGCTTTCAGGCTGGGGAATTGACCGGCGCATCTGGCGGCCGTTACACCCTTACTGGCCCGCCAATGTCGAGGTCGCCGCCGTTGATTGGCCTGGTTACGGCAAGGCGCCTGCACTGCCTGCCAACGCCTCCCTGAGTGAGCTTGCCACGGCCATGACAAGTCGTCTGCCCAGCGATGCGGTTTGGGTCGGATGGTCGCTGGGCGGCCTGCTGGCGACTGCGCTGCTTGATTATCTTCCTGCGCCACAAGGGCTACTACTGCTGGGAGCAGGTGCCAGGTTCTGCACGCCGGATAGCGCGACGTCAGCAGCGCTTGCCGACTTCCAGGCCATCTTTGCGCACCGTGGCGATGCCGCGTGGCGCCACTTTCTACGCTGGCAGGCTCAAGGAGAGCCCGCACCGTATCAGGTTCACTCACAGCTGCGCACCCTGCTTGGCAGTACGCCCCCGGCAGACCGTACCACGCTTTCTGCAGGCCTTCACTGGCTGGCCACGCTGGATAATCGTCGACGCCTGAATACGTCGCCATGCCCGGTGGTTCATCTAGTGGGCGAGCATGACCCGCTGATCAGCGCTATTGAGTGCCAGCGGACGCTAACACTTGAACACGGCGGCCACTGCCCAATGCTCTCGCAGCCAGCGCGTTTGGCGTCACTGCTCGCCGCTCAAGCCGCTGCGCTATCTGCCAGGGAGATGGCATGAATTCGACACCCTCTCAGTTACGGCGGCCCAGCGCCGACTGGCAGGCCCGAGTGGCGCACGCTTTCTCCCGGGCAGCACCGCAGTACGATGCGCTGGCCAGCGCCCAACGCCATATCGGTGAAACGCTATGGCACGACTTGCCACCTGAGTCTAACCATATACTCGACCTGGGCTGCGGTACTGGCTATTGGTCGCAGCGGCTGGCCAAGCGCTACCCCCACGGCCACGTCACGGGGCTGGACATTGCGCCGGGCATGCTGGAGCACGCTCGCTCACGCCACGGCGACCACATTGCCTGGCAATCAGGCAGTGCCGAGTCGTTGCCCATCCCTCGCCACCTATTCGACCTGGTGTTTTCCAACCTGGCCATTCAGTGGTGCCGCGACACATTGGCCGTCATGCAGTCGCTGTATCGAGTGCTGGCACCAGGTGGCCTGGCGTACATCAGTACGCTATTACCCGGCACGTTGGTTGAAGTGGCTTTCGCCTGGCAACGCTCAAGCGCGCTGCTAACGACTCCCTCCTACAGCGTAGTTAACGATGCTATTCACAAAAGCGGTCTGCGCTGCACTCACCAGGCGCCCCGTGTGGAAACCTTCTTTTATTCTGATATCAAGGCCGTTATGGCTTCCATCAAGGGCGTTGGCGCACAAGTGGCCAGGCCCAGCGCCATACTCACCCGAGCGGACCTGGCCGCGGCTGCCACGCGCTTTGAGCAGCTTCGTAAGCGCCAAGGGCTTCCAGTCAGCTATCACTGCCTGACCCTGCAGCTGGAGAAACCCCGATGAAGCGCTTTTTTGTTACCGGCACCGACACCGATGCGGGCAAAACGCTGATTGGAAGCGCGCTTCTTTATGCCGCCCGATGCCAGCAGTTGAGTACCTTAGGGCTTAAACCCATCGCCTCTGGCAGCTCGCTAACGACGAAAGGACTGCGCAATAGCGATGCGCTGGCACTGCAGCAGCAGTGTGAACCGCCGGTTGACTACGCCACGGTTAACCCGATGGCCTTTGAGCCTGCGATAGCACCTCACCTGGCCGCACAGGAGGCAGGCCAGATGCTAAGCGTGTCTCAGGTTGCCCACTGGCTGCGCGACACCCTTGGCCAGACGCCCAGGGCGTTCACTTTGATTGAGGGTGCGGGTGGCTGGCGCGTGCCGATCAACGCACAGGAGGATTTTGCCGACATCGCCATCGCGCTGAGGCTGCCGGTGATCCTGGTGGTTGGTTTAAAGCTCGGCTGCCTGAACCATGCCCGCTTAGCGGCTGATGCCATTCGCGCCGACGGTCTGACGCTTGCGGGCTGGGCAGGCAGCGTGATTGACCCCGCCTTTGCGGCGGATACTACCCGTTTCACGGCCAACATGGCCCACCTTAACGCCAGGCTGGCAGCGCCCTGCCTGGGCATTGTGCCGCATTTGACAACGCCCGATGCGGCCACCGCCCACCGCTATCTCTCGTTGGAGGCATTATGAACTCGCCAGTCTGGCCCCCCTACGCACACCTTAAAACCCAACCGCCCGCCCCCAAGGTGGTCGGCGGTAGCGGCGCCTATTTTGAGCTGGAAAGCGGCGAGCGCCTGCTGGATGCTACCTGCTCCTGGTGGTGCATGATTCACGGTTACGGCCATCCGCGCCTGGTGGCGGCTATTCGCGAGCAGGCGGAAACACTCTGCCATGTGATGCTCGGCGGGCTCACCCATGACCCCGCCGACCGGTTGGCGCGTGAGCTGGTACGCATCACTCCCGACGGGCTTAATCACGTCTTCTACTCTGACAGCGGCTCGGTAGGCATGGAGGTGGCGATGAAAATGGCGCTGCAGTACCAAGTGCTCACTGGACAGCCGAAAAAGCGCAAAATGCTCTCGCTAATGAAGGCCTATCACGGAGACACCACGGGTTGCATGGCCGTGTGCGACCCAGAGGAAGGCATGCACAGCTTGTTTTCAAGTCTGCTGCCCCAGCACCATTTTGCGCCTTCGCCAACCGCTCCTTTTAACGCAACGCAAGCGCAGGTAGCCGCCGATTTAGATGTGCTAGGCGAAGTACTTGAGCGTCATCATCATGACATTGCTGCGCTGCTGATGGAGCCGCTGTTGCAGGCCGCTGGAGGGCTGAACATGACCTCCCCGGATTATTTGCGCGGCGCCCGTGCCCTGTGTGACGCATTTAACGTGGTGCTGATCTTTGATGAGGTTGCCACGGGGTTTGGCCGCACCGGCAAACTATTTGCCGCCGATCACGCCCACGTTACCCCGGATATCATGGTGCTTTCCAAAGGGCTAACTGGCGGCTATTTGGGCCACGCCGCCACGCTTGCGACCGACCGCATTCACGACGCCTTTATCGGTGACAGCGCACACCACGCCTTTATGCACGGCCCAACGTTTATGGGCAACCCCTTGGCGTGCCGGGTAGCGCTGGAAAGCCTGGCGGTATTTGAAGAAGAAAACTATCTTGGCAAAATAGCGCTCTTAAACCGGTTACTGTGCCGCGCCTTGCTGGAGGATCAAGCACTCATGGCGCACCCAGAGGTTGCCGATGTGCGCGTACTGGGTGCCACGGCCGTTATTGAAGCGCACTCGGAAACAGCGTTAACAGGCGTTGCCACGTTTGCCCGCGAGCAGGGTGTTTGGCTACGCCCGATTGGGCGCTGGCTCTATACCATGCCCGCCTATATTACCTCTGAGCAACAGATAGCCCACATTACCGAGGTCATGAAGGCCTGGTTTCTGAAATCGTCATCCTGTTTGTCAGGCTAAAGCGCTAAGGCAGTGTTAGCGCGCCTTCTCTTTTCCAGCGCTCCACCAGCACGGGCACACCTTCCCCGGCAGTAGCATTAATCGCCAGTACGCCGGGCGGGCTTAAGGCATCGGCATCCGGGTCAACCAATGCGCAGGGCGTGTCGTAGTCGATATACGAGAGCAGTGAGGCGGCGGGCATCACCGCAAGCGAGGTTCCGACAACCAGCAAAAAATCCGCTTGGCTGGCTAGTTCGCAGGCCTCTTCAAACAGCGGCACGGCCTCGCCAAACCAGACCACGTCAGGACGCAGCTGGCTGCCCTTATCGCACAGATCACCCAATGCAATACCGCCCTTAACGAGCGGATAGCGCATGCGCTCATCCGCGCTGGAGCGGGCATTTAAAATTTCGCCATGCAAGTGGATCACATCGCTGGAACCTGCTCGCTCATGTAGATCATCAATATTTTGAGTGATAACGGTGACCTTGAACCCCGCCTGCTCCAGGCTTGCCAGCGCCCTGTGCGCGGCATTGGGCTGGGCACTGCGGATCTGCTCTCGGCGCTGATCATAAAATGTCAGTACACGTTGGGGGTCGCGCTGCCAGCCTTGCGGCGTTGCCACCTCTTCCACAGGGTGGTCTTCCCATAAGCCATCGCTAGCACGAAAGGTCTTGATACCGCTTTCCGCGCTAATGCCCGAGCCGGTAAATACCACCAGATGGCGCGCTGTCGTCATGATTACCTCGCTGCTTTACCGCGGTTACTGTTCAGCATCTACAAAGCGCTGCTCGTTCCCATAAGGGTACACGTCAATGATACGGCCATCGACAATGGCCTGCTGCAGGCCCTGCCAGTAGCGGACCTCAAACAGCTCCGGGTGAAGCTGTTTAAACACCCGCAGCCGCTCCGGGTTGGCAAACATGAACGGGCCAAACTCCTCGGGAAAGATATCGTTCGGGCCAATGGAGAAGCTTTCATTTCCACCGCTCAGGTAATCGTCACCACTCGAGGCCGGGATAGCGCGAAAGTGGCACTCGGTGAGGTAACACACCTCATCGTAGTCGTAAAAAATCACCCGCCCCTGGCGCGTAACGCCAAAGTTTTTGAGCAGCATATCGCCTGGGAAAATATTGGCGGCGGCCATCTGCTTTATGGCATCGCCATAGTCTCTGAGCACCGCTAACTGTGCCTCATCGTCACACTGCTCCAAGTAGATATTCAGTGGCGTCATCATGCGCTCGGTATAACAGTGTTTGATGACGACTTTCTCGCCTTTCAGCGATACTGTAGAGGGGGCAACTTCCAACAGGTGAGCCAAGCATTCCGGGGCGAAGTGGTCGTTATGTACGGTGAAGTTAGAAAATTCCTGAGTATCGGCCATGCGGCCTACCCGGTCGTGGCGCTTCACCAAATGATACTTTTCGCGCACGATGTCAGGTGTCACGTCCTTGGCAGGGTCGAACTCGTCTTTAATGATCTTGAATACCGTACGCGCACTTGGCAGTACAAACACGGCCATCACCATCCCGCGTACGCCGGGGGCGATAATAAACACGTCCTCACGCTTGGCGACCTGCTGATTAAGCGCGCGAAAGAACTCGGTTTTGCCATGTTTAAAAAAGCCAATGGCCGCGTAAAGCTCACCGGCTGGCTTATGGGGCATTAAGCGCTGCAGGTAACTCACACACTCATTCGGCACCGCGACATCCACCTGAAAATACGCCCGGCTGAACGAGAAAATAATGGCTACATCGTCAGGCGTAATCAGTACGGTATCCAGATGAAGCTGGGGGACATCCTCAGTGTTCTGCTCGGTATGCTCTTGATGGCGTACCGGCAAGACCAGCGGCACCTGGTCGCCGCCGCCGGTGATTCGTCCCACCAGGTATGCCCCTTTATTGCGGTAAAAAACGCTGTGAAGAAGCTCTATAGCGGCGTCCTTTGCCTGCCATATAGTGCCTGGCAACATTTTGTTTAATAGCGCGGCCCCCAAGCGGGTATCTCGTGCAATATCGGCAAACGGGTTGTGCAAGGCAGCGCCTTCCAGTGCCCAGCGCAGGGCCGCCTGCCAATCCCCATCAATTGAACGGCGTCGACACAGCTCAATACCTGAACGTTGCGCGGCCTCCTTTCGTGAGCTGATAACAAACATCCACTCATTGCGAATATGGCGATGCTTGAAAATGGCGCAAAAGAGCGAGTTAAAAAAGGTTTCGGCCAGTTCAACATCCAGCCGCGGACTAATTAGTTTGGCATAGTGGCTACGCGCTTCACGCCAGACCTCGCGATGGGCTAATAACCCATTTGAAAACGTACGCTTGAGACGTTCAACCGCGTCATCCACCTTCTGCTGATAGAGATTAATCCGCGCAATGGACGCTTGCTGACTCTCCCGCCAGGCACCTTCTTGAAAGCGGCGCTGAGCGTCCAGGGTAATGGCTTTAAAGCGGGTTCGGTACGCTTCAAAGCCATGCAAAATGGTCGCGGCCAAGCGATAGGCAGGCGTGGTGTTCACAAGCGGGACTCTTGTCGCTTTTTAATCAGCCTATAGGATGAAAAGCCATGAAGCCATTCAGCAAAGGCGCTTTATTGAAGGAGCGGGTAGCCTCTTCACGTCGTGCGGTATAAGCGCTAATCAGCGACCAAAAAGTTTTTCGTTGCGCCCGAGGCGGCTGCGTTGTCTTCAAGTACTTTGTCTTCAAGTACGCTGTCTTCACTGCGATCTTTTAATTTAACGCCCGATATTTTCAGCTCGCGGGCTTCTTTAAGCAGTAAAAATAGCCGCCGGGCCGCCTCCGCCATGTTCAGGCCCGCAGGGCGCACGTTGGAAATGCAGTTGCGCCGGTCATCCTTAAGCCCCGGCTCGGGCGCCCAGGTCATGTAAAGCCCGAGGCTATCCGGCGAGCTAAGCCCGGGCCGCTCACCAATCATCACCAGTACCGCATCGGCATTGAGCAGCGCGCCAATTTCATCACCAATCGCCACCCGACCTTGCTCGACGATAGCGAGCAGCGCTAACTGCCACTCAGCGTTGTCCTGCTCAAACTGCTGATACAGCGCTTTTAAAAATGGCTGGCTGTTCTGCTGAACTGCCAAGGCAGAAAGCCCATCGACGATCACCACGGCCAGATCGGCGCGTGATGGCGAAGTTTGGGCATATTGTAAGCGCTCCCTCGAATCATCATTCAACCGGCGGCCAACATCGGGGCGCTGGAGATACATAGCGCGATCCTCCACTTGGCTGTGCAAGCGAAGCGGCTCATGTTCAAGCGCAAAAGCCTTTTGCAACTGCTGGGCCAACGCCTCGACATCCAGCGGGGCATGCACCGCATCCTGCGCCTGAGCGTGGGCCAATTGAAACTCAAGCAGCTTACCGGTAGGCAGGCTGACGCCCGCCCGGCCCAAGCCAATACGCGCATCGGTAAATGCACGCAGCCGTTCCCAAGGGTTCTCTACAACAATAGGCGTTGGGTTAGACGTCATGGCGCGGCTCCCTGGGCAGGTGGCGCAGGCTGTTGGCGAACGCGGCGGGCACTTGGTCGTTTAGCCGGTACGTATTTACATCGCTGAAAATCTGCATCTCCGCCAGCCAGCGTTCAAACTCCGGCGCGGCTTTTAGCCCAAGCACGCGGCGGGCGTAGAGCGCATCGTGAAACGAGGTGGTCTGGTAATTGAGCATAATGTCGTCAGACCCCGGTATGCCCATCACGAAATTGCAGCCCGCCACGCCCAAGAGGGTTAGCAGGTTGTCCATATCGTTCTGGTCGGCTTCAGCATGGTTGGTGTAGCAAACATCACAACCCATGGGCACGCCCAAAAGCTTGCCACAGAAGTGATCCTCAAGCCCGGCCCGGGTGATCTCTTTACCATCGAACAAGTACTCGGGGCCGATAAACCCCACCACCGTATTGACCAACAGTGGGCTGAATTTACGCGCCACCGCGTAGGCACGCGCCTCGCAGGTCTGCTGGTCAAGCCCATGATGAGCATCCGCGGAGAGTGAACTGCCCTGGCCGGTTTCAAAGTACATGACGTTGCGCCCCACTGTGCCCCGATTAAGCGACTGGGCTGCCGCCTCGGCTTCGGCCAGCGTGTTTAAATCAAACCCGAAGCTTCGGTTGGTGGCTTCGGTACCGCCAATCGACTGAAACACCAGGTCCACCGGGGCGCCCTGCTCAATGGCTTCCAACGTATTGGTGACGTGGGTCAGTACACAGGACTGGGTGGGAATCTGGTACTTCTGAATCACGTCATCCATTAAGCGCATCAGCTTAACGCTTTGAGCCACGTTATCGGTGGCCGGATTAATTCCGATTACCGCGTCGCCGCTACCATAAAGCAGCCCATCCAGAATACTCGCCGCAATACCGGTGGCATCGTCCGTCGGGTGGTTGGGCTGTAGCCGGGTGGAAAGCCGCCCGGGCAGGCCGATGGTATTACGAAAAGCCGTGGTAACTCGGCACTTTCTGCCCACCAGAATCAGATCCTGATTGCGCATCAGTTTACTGACCGCCGCGGCCATTTCCGGCGTAATGCCTGGGCGAACGGCGGTGAGCACTTCTGAAGTTGCTTGATCCGAGAGTAGCCAGTTACGAAAATCCCCTACCGTTAAATGCCGAAGGGGCGCAAAGGCCTCGGCGTCATGGTCATCGATAATCAGCCGGGTGATTTCATCGTGTTCGTAGGGGATCAGTGCGTCATTCAAGAAAGTGGTCAACGGCAGTTCCGCCAGCACCATCTGTGCCACCACGCGCTCCTCCGCACTGTCGGCGATCACACCCGCTAAACGATCGCCCGAGCGCGCTGGGGTCGCTTTGGCCATCAGTTCGGCCAGGCTTTTAAAGCGGTAGTGGTGGCTACCTACCGTCGTTTGAAAGGTCTGGGCCATGGTGTTTACCTGCCGCGCGTTGGATATTCTGAGTTCACCATAGCGCTTTTGAGATCGTTACGCCCAATGCATTTCCCTCCACCTTCTTCCGCCTTCAAGGTAATAACTAGCTGCTCCAAACAGTGTGCCTTAAACGCCAAATGTGCTGCGCAGCTACTGGCCTACTCAATACAAGCGCTGAGATTTTTCCTGGCTGAATCAACGCGCGCTTTCTAATCGCTCCCAAATTGTTATATTATTACATAACACAAACCCATTTAGAGGCATGCTAGCAATGACTGCGTTTTCTCCCCTGCCCGTTACCGTGCTGTCGGGCTTTCTGGGTGCCGGTAAAACCACCGTGCTCAATCATATTTTGGCCAACCGTGAAGGCCTTCGTGTGGCGGTGATTGTGAACGATATGAGCGAGGTGAACATTGACGCCGCGCTGGTGCGCGGTGGCCCGGGCGAGCCAACGCTTGAGAGCGAAGTAGCGCTTAATCGCTCAGAAGAACGCCTTGTTGAGATGAGCAATGGGTGCATTTGCTGCACGCTGCGCGAAGACCTGCTTATAGAGGTCAACCAGTTGGCCAAGGAAGGAAAATTCGATTATCTGGTGATTGAGTCGACCGGCATCTCCGAACCCTTGCCAGTGGCTGAAACGTTTACCTTTGAGGATGAGGACGGCCAAAGCCTCTCCCATATCGCCCGGTTGGATACGCTGGTAACGGTCGTCGATGGTGCCAACTTTCTTGCCCAATACCGTGAAGCACAAAGCCTGGCGGAAGCAGGAGAAAGTCTCGGCGAAGAGGATGAACGCAACGTTGCCGACCTGCTGGTTGATCAGATCGAGTTCTGCGATGTATTGCTGATTAGTAAAACGGATTTAATCAGCGAAAAAGAGCTGGAGGCGCTGAAAGCCATTTTGCACTCCCTCAACCCCGATGCCGAACTGGTCCCTATTCGCCAAGGCGGCGTGCCGCTTAATAAAGTGCTAAATACCGGCAGATTTGACTTTGAGCGCGCTCAACAGGCGCCGGGCTGGTTAAAAGAGATGCGTGGCGAGCACGTACCCGAAACCGAAGAGTACGGCATCGGAAGCTTTGCTTATCACGCCCGCCGCCCATTTCACCCAGCCAAATTTCACGATCTGCTGCATTCCGAATGGTTTGGAGAGGGTTTATTGCGCTCGAAAGGTTTTTTCTGGCTGGCCACCCGCCCCCAGTGGGCCGGGCAGTGGAGCCAGGCAGGCGGCATTGCCCATCATGGCATGGCCGGTATGTTCTGGAAGTCGGTTCCTGAAGAGCGCTGGCCAACAGACCCGGAGTACCGCCAGTTCATCACCGAGAAGTGGGAAGAGCCATTTGGGGATATGCGCCAGGAACTGGTGTTTATCGGCCAAGGTCTGGATAAAGCCCGCATGCGTGACGCACTGGATGCCTGCTTACTCAGCGAAGGTGAGCTACTGGAAGGCATAGAGATGTGGAAAACGCTGCCTGACCCCTTCCCCGCGTGGGAATAAATCTGCTTGCAAGCGCCAAGGCCTCAGGTATCGACCTGAGGCCTTTTCTATTGCGCTTATTGTCAGCGTTTTTAGACGCTTCGGGGCTTTCTGGAAGCCGCCCAGCGAAGCGCATCAATAATCGCAATAATGATCAAGCTGCCGCCCAATACCGGTAAGGCGAACCCTAAAAGCGTTAGGATGGCGAGCAGGCCCAACTGAGCGGGCACGCCCAGCATGATAAACAGCGCGGTCATGGTTTGTGCCTTATTCACCGTGGTGTTTTTAACGCGCTGCCACCACATCCGATAACCCCACACAATAAGAAACACCAGGGCCGCTGCAAATAGCGCCAGCACCAGCTGGTTAAGCAGGCCAAACAGTACGCCCATATGTAAATCAATACCCCAGCGCGTTAGCTTTGCCGCCAAGGGAAACGTTGAAAAATCTGTTTGCTCAAGAATACGCATATCGCTTGGGTTCAATGCGACCTGGTCTACCTGAGTAGGCCAGCGGCGGTCAATTTCAGTCACACGCCACGCTCGGCCTTCGCTGGCAGGCGGTTCTAGCTGAATTCTACCTGCCAGTAGTCCTGCGCCCCTGGCTGCCGCAAGCGCCTGGTCGAATCCTTCCGGGCTTACAAAATCTCCGGCTTCGGGGGCGCTGCTCACACCATGGTCGGCATGCATGTCGTGATGGGCATGGGAATCATGGCTCACTGCATCCCCTGGCGCGGGAAGCACGGTCGATACGCTCGGCGTACCCCAGCCCCACTCCTGTCTTAATTCGCCAATATTGCCACCGGCCCATTGCGACCAGGTAAGCCCCGTGGCTGAGAAAAACAGCAGCCCAACGAGCGCAAAAACACCGACGGTTGCGTGCAAGCGTCGTGCCGCCATACGCGGGCTTGGGCTTTTAAGCGATTTACGTCGCGCTAACCAAAGCACCAGGCCCAGCAGCGCAATGATCCATAGCCATGACGCCGCTAGTTCGCTATACAAGCGCCCTACATCGCCTAGCAACAAGCCACGGTGAAACTGATCAAGCGCCGTGCGAAACGGCAATATTCCGCTGGTGCCATAAACGGTCATGTCGCCTTTCACTTCAAGCGTTGCCGGGTCTATAAAAATAGCCCGATGCTCGGAAGGTCCAAGCACTGGGTCGGCAAACATAACACGCGTAGTGCTGTACACATCCGGTGCGGGGCGAACCACGGCGGGTAGCGTGTCCTGGCCTACCACCCACTGCGCCGTTTCAATTTGCCGGGCCAGCGGCTGCGGTGCGCTCTGGGTACTTACCGTTAAGGCATCCCGGTAAAGCCACGATTCCACCGAAGGTGTTAAAACGTAGACAATACCGCTTAAGGCAGCCACCAGGATAAAGGGACCTACCAGGAGCCCCACATAAAAGTGCATCCGCATTAATAGCGCAAAGAGAATTTTTCCACTTCGCCCAGACCGTGCTGGGTCAGCTTTATTGGATGACATACTTATCGTTCCCTAAAAGACATTGAACAACGTTATTTCTCGACATGACGTATATAAAAAGGGTTATTGATCTTTAAAAAAGTTAACGATTAAAACGCTACAAACATCTTTTTAAATCATTCATACAAAGTATGCGGCTATAGGTCGCATAAGGCTCAGCGATTTAAGGAATCTACCGTTAACGGATAATTTTATGGTTACTCAGTACCGGACTGGTACAATCACGCTTCTTGTTAACCCCGTGAGGGCTGAATTTGATGCCACTGTCTCGCTCAGCACGCTTACCCTACTATCGCGCTACATTAGCGATGGCGTGGGTAGCCATGTGCCTGTTATTTGCGGGGCCGCTCATTTCTCAGTTCCAGGCCAGTCATCACGACCATGGCCACCATGCTCACAGCCAGCTCCATAACCACAGCAACAGTCATAACCACAATGCGGATGCTGAGCATCATCACTCTACGGATGAACACGCCGAACACCCTGTAGCGCATTCCCCACCCGATACGGCTACTGGCCGCGCGCTTTCCAGCACGTTGTCAGACTGGCACAACCAGTGTGGCTACTGTGAGCTGTGGCAACACAGCCCGTCGCTCTCTATTGCGTTACCCGCCCTTGCCCACGAAGCCTTCGTTGCGTTGGGCGGCGCATTTCTTACGTTCCAGACCGGTGCGTTCATTCAGTATAACTATCCGCATGCGTTAACTCGCGGGCCGCCTTCTTTTATCGTCGAGCATTTAAAAACATCTACGCGAACAGTGTTAATAGTAACGCGTAAAAGCAAAAAAGAAATAGGGTTGTTAGGCTTTTTAAAAGCATAACAAGGCCCGACTTTAGTGCGTCTTAATATTTAAAAAATACGACGAATATCTTTTAAGCTCATCCCTTAACAACAAGACAGCTCGATACTTACTGCTATACGTTAAAACTATTAATAGCTTTGCTACTCTTTTTAATCAGCATCCGGCTTACTCATTTGTATCATCATCACACTTGAGCCAGCACATCCAAGAAGGTGCTCAGGAACGCAAAAACGGGGTGCCATTAGGCACCCCGGTGGCGATTTTTATGAAAGCGGTATTACTTAAGGAATGATGCGCTCTGCGCGTAAGCGGGTGAACAGATCAAAAAACGCGCCGCGGGTTTCACGGAAGTGATCAAAGCCGAAATCGCGTGACTTGGTCACATCGTTGACGCACTCAAGCTCACGCCCAAGGTCGGCATCGGAGTGCCACCAGGAAGCCAGCTTGGTCACATCGGCTTCCATCAGGTCATGCTTCTCAGCAATGTCGGCCCAGACCGGCGCGCTATCGGCCATTTGTGTTTCCAGAGGCAGTGGCGTTTCCGGGCAGTCGGCCACCTCCAGCTCGAAGAACTCGCCTATTTCACGCCACATCCGGCGCCAGCGGAAAACGTCACCGTTAACGGTGTTGAACGCTTCGTTATGTGCCCCCGGGGTGGTGGCTGCCCACTCCAGTTGGCGTGCCAGCACCAGCGCATCAGTCAGGTCGGTCAGTGCATTCCACTGAGCCTGCGAGCCTGGAAAGGTAAACGGCTGGCCGGTTGCCTTGCAGATGGAGGCGTAAACTGCCAGCGTTACGCCCATGTTCATGGCGTTACCCAGGGCATAGCCGATCACGGTATGCGGGCGGTGCACATTCCAGCTGAAACCGTCACGCTCGGCGGCGGCGAACAGGGTGTCTTCAAGGGCGTAGTAGAAGTTTTCGCCGGGTACGCGCGGCGCGGATTCACGAAATGGCGTTTCAGTCTTGCCGCTGCCGTAGCTCTCAAAAGAGCCCAGGTACTGCTTGGTGCCGGTTACCAGCGAGACATGCTTAATTTTCGCGCCCTGCAAGGCATCCAGCAGGTTCTGCATCATCGCGCCGTTGGCCTCGACGTTGGCCTTTTCACTATCGCGCTTGATCCAGGTGCAGTAAAACACGTGCGTGATGGGTAAATCTGCCAGGGCTTTCTCGGTGGCCTCGCGATCCAGTAGATCAGCAGTAACAGGGATAATGCCGGTCTGGGTAGTGGGACGGCGTGACAAACCATAAACGGTCCAGCCACTAGCATTGAGATAGCTTGCCAGGTTACCGCCAGTAATACCGGTAGCACCTACTATAAGAGCATTGCCTTTACGCATTATCGACTCCTTATCCAAACGAGGTAACTCGTTGCCATCAAAATTGCTTTGAAAGAGTTAGCTCTGAGAAACACTCTGAAAACGACGAACGCTGTGTTCGTATCGGTTATGGCTTATTCTGGACAGCAACCAGAGTTGCTACAATTGGAAAAATCGCAAATCTTTATTGCTTTAGGCGCAACCTAATGGATCTCAATGCATTACGCGTTTTCGAGCGCGTTGCCGCGACCGGCAGCTTTACCGCCACGGCTCGTCATTTTCATCGAGCTGTGTCGTCTATCTCGCGCCAAATTGCGTCTCTAGAGGAGTCGTTGGGTCAGCAACTGCTCTACCGGCACACGCGGGCAGTGACGCTGACCGAAGCCGGTGAGCGCTACTATCAAGACGTGCGAGGCATCCTTGAACAGCTCGACCTGGCGACCGAAGCGCTGACAGCGCCAAATGCCGAGCCTTCCGGTGTGCTGCGCTTAAACGCGCCGGTCGCCTTTGGTCAGCGTCAAATCATGCCAATTCTGCATCGCTTTCAGCAGCGCTACCCGGCGGTCAACGTCGAGTTAATGTTGACCGATCAATTAACCGACCCGGTACGCGAGGGCATCGATATCACGTTTCGCGTTGGCGAACTGGCCGACACCACGCTGGTGGCACGCCGTTTAGCCCCGATGAATTACGTGGTGGCCGCCGCGCCGAGCTACTTGCAACACGCAGGCACGCCGAATACGCCCGATGACCTGAGCCAGCACAACTGCTTGCTTTACCAGGGCGAAATGGGCCGCCAGCGTTGGTATTTCCACCATCCCGAGCAGCCGCAGCCCATTACCTGCAAAGTCGATGGCCCTCTTTATAGCAACGATGCCGGAAGCCTGGTGCAAGCAGCGCTCATGGGTCAGGGTTTCGTCATGTTTCCTACCTGGTTAATCGCCGATGAATTGGCTTCAAAAAAACTGCTACCCGTACTTGAAGAGTGGCGCTGCGAGGTCGCCCCCGGCAGGCGCGATATTCATGTACTGTACGCGCAGCGTCGCCTGCATACGCGAAAGGTAAGTGCCTTTTTGGATCATCTGTTTGAAATGGTTGGGCCAGCTCCCGCGTGGGATAACTGGCGTGAAAGCCGCCTGCCCGATGAACGTACTTAGTGGCAACACTTAGCGAATGTACGTAGCGAAAATACGTACCGTTGAACCAAGCGATTTTTACACTTTTTGATGAATAGCTAATTTAGCCATTTATCTATATAACTACGCCCACTCTCTTATACGAGTCCCCTTTGATGTTTCACTTCATCGTTGCCATACCCTGCCTGATGGTTATTGCCCGTTTCCTGGCACCGCTGCGTTGGCCGTTATGGGTCAAGATTGCCCTCAGCGCGTTACTGCTTCTCGTTTCACAGCACCACCTGCTGACGTTTTTGGCCTTTGGCAGTATGTTTTCCCCCGAGGTACCCAGAAGCATGGTGCTAATGATCAACTGGCTGTTCGGCACCCTCCTTTTTCTGGCGGTGTTACAACTCATCGTTGATGCGGTAACGCTTCTCTTAATGGCAGCAAAAAGGCGGCGACTCAAGATCCCCGCCTCTTTGCGTTATGCGATTGGGATCATCGCGCTGGGCATCGCGGCCTTTGGGGTCAACCAGGCAGTGCGCGTACCGCCCATGAAGGAGGTTGAAGTAACCATTACCGGGCTGCCCACGCAGTTTGACGGGTATCAAATAATTCATTTAACCGACCTGCATATCAGCCGGTTATTTGAGGCGCCATGGGTTAACGCGGTGGTCACCAAAACCAACGCCTTGGCACCTGATTTAATCGTGATTACCGGCGACCTGATCGACGGCGACCTCGAAACCCGACGGATGGATGTAGCACCGCTTCAAGCACTTTCGGCGCCGGATGGCGTTTATGCAAGCCCCGGCAACCACGAATATTACTTTGGGTACGAGCAGTGGATGGCGCATTACCAATCACTTGGTATGCAGACGCTGGCCAATCAACATGCTGTGATCACACGAGACGGTGCCCACCTGGTGCTTGCTGGCATCACCGATTTACGAGCACCGCGTACCGGCTGGCCCGCGCCGGATGTAGACGAAGCAATCGCTGACGCCCCCACTAGCGCGCCGATTATCCTGCTTGACCACCAGCCGTTTGATGCCGCTAGGGCAGCTGCCACCGGGGTTGATTTGCAGCTTTCCGGCCACACCCACGGCGGTATGATTTGGGGGTTTGATCGTATTGTGGCCTTGGCCAATAACGGTTTTGTCTCAGGCTTTTACGATGTTGACGGAATGACGCTTTACGTCAATAACGGCACCGGGCTCTGGCCTGGCTTTGCGCTGCGCTTAGGCAAGCCTTCAGAACTCACCCGCATTACGCTGCGCCAGGGTTAAGACACCACTCTGCCCACTGCCTCACCTCAGGGTAGGCGCGCTGTTCGAATACGCCAAAGCCATCAAGGCTGCGCGCCTTGAGCGGCGTAAACACCGGCATACTCAGGCCGCACAAAAAATGGGCTAGCCGCTGGCGGTTGGGAGGCTGGCCTGTTTGCGCCGTATGGCGCTCGATAAAGGGCGCGGCGTAACGGCTGAAATCGGCGTCTGCCAGTGCCGGTAAAGACGGCGCAGCGGGCAACTGAACGCTATGCCCATAGCAGACCGAGCAGTGCCCACAACGGCTATCGTCGCTTGCGCTTAACGTTGTGTCGCCAAAGTGCTCGGTTAAACGCCGGGTCAGGCATGTATCGGACTCAAAGAGCGCCAGCATGGCCTGCAGCCGCTCGATCTCGCTCCGCTCGCGCGCTAAACACTCGTCATATAGCTGGCTCGCCAGCCCCTCAAGGCTGAATTCCGGCTGACGGACGTCATACACGTCGGTCATTCGTTTGCCTTCCAGCGTCAGCCAGCCTTTATCCTGAAAGTACTCAAGGGCGGTAATCACGCGAGCGCGGGAGGCATCGACCTGTTGCGCCTGCCCTGCCGACTGCAGCCGCTCGAAATCCACACTCCCCCAGGTGCGGGCGATGGGGATATTATCGACCAGCAGGCGGACAAAGGCCGCCCGTTCACCCTGAAAGCGTGCAACCAGCGCCTCTGGTTCAGTGTGATAACGCAACCGGTATTCCGCCAGAAAGGCGAAGCGCGGTGCAATAATGCCGTGCATTTCCAGCCGTACCAGCAGGGTTTTCAACGGCAGCAGGCGAATATTGGTATCGCGCGACAGCACATTGAGCAGCACTTCCCACTGGCGGTCAGGCGTCGCACCGGCGGCGGCGATCTCCTCAAGCAAGCGCACAATGCCCACGTATTCCGGCGTATCGCCGTACACAAAGTTTTCCAGCACACGCAAGCCATCACGCCCTGCCATAGTCAGGCAGGTGGAAGGCAGGCCATCGCGTCCTGCCCGGCCGATCTCCTGGCTATAGTTCTCGATGGATTTGGGCAGGTCAAAATGCACGACGTTGCGAATATTGCCTTTGTCGATGCCCATGCCAAACGCGATGGTGGCTACAATACACGGCGACTCCCCACTCATAAATTGGCGCTGAATCTCATCTCGTCGCACTGAATCCAGCCCCGCGTGATACGCCTGAGCGTTGATTCCTTGGGCAGCCAAGGCGCTGGCCACTTGTTCAGCAGTTTGCTGCAAGGTGACATAAATGATGCTGGGCGCTTCATTGCCCGGCTGCATTTGAGGCTTTAGCCAATCGATCAAATGTTGCTGACGGTTACCCGCTACTGGGTGCACCAGTAATTCAAGATTGGGCCGATAGAAGCCTGTGGTAATCACATTATTTGGATCAATGGAGAATTTCTCGCCCATATCGGCGATCACCGCAGGCGTGGCCGTGGCGGTCAGCAGCAACACTTGAGGGATTGCGAACTCGCGCTGGTACTCGGGTAACTTGAGATAGTCCGGGCGAAAGTTATGTCCCCATTCAGACAAGCAGTGGGCTTCATCGACCACTAACAGCGAAATATTTACCTGACGCAGAAAATTCCGGAAACGCTCGTTCTTGAGCCGCTCCACCGACACCATGAGAATCTTCAACTCGCCGCTTCTGGCGCGCTCCATCACATCACGCACGGTGTCGCGGTCCTGAGTGGAATCAATAGTGGCCGCCGCCACGCCGTGGCGGGTTAAAAAGGCGAGCTGATCCTGCATCAGTGCTAAAAGCGGTGACACCACCAGCGTTAAATGGGGTAGATGCAGCGCAGGCAACTGATAACACAGTGACTTCCCCGCACCTGTGGCGAAGATAGCCGCCGTGGAGTGCCCCTTTAACACCCGGGAGACTACGGCCTGCTGGCCGCCGCGAAAGTCGTCAAAACCGAATACGTCTTTCAGGGTTTGTTGCGGCGTCGGTGAGGACATATAGCTTCCTGATGGTGACGTACTGGAATAAGCGGTGACTTTTCAGCCTGAATTAGCCATCTGACCTGCTCAAAGAGCGCTCTAAAACGCCTTCTCAAGCGCAAAGCGCGGCTGGGTCTGGCCCTCTTTAGTAACAGTCTCCATAAACATTTCAAGCGGGCGCACCCACAAACCGTACTCCCCATAAAGGGCGCGGTAGGCCACTAGTGGCTCTTCGGTTTCGCTGTGGTGGGCGGTGCCAACCACTTCGTAAAGTGCGCCTTTATAGTGGCGGTAAATACCGGGAACGGGGGCGGTCATTGGCTTTCCTTCTGAGTGGCTGGCTGGTTGGCTTTTTTAGCCAGGCGTTCGAGCACTTTAGAGGCTGCGACAAAGCCGAACGTGCCGGTGACGAACGTGGCGGCGCCAAAACCGGAGGCGCAGTCCAGGCGGGTGGCGTCACCGCTGCCGGGCTTTTGCAGGCACACTTCACCGTCGCTACCGGGATACACCAGTTGCTCGTCGGAGTAGACACACTCGACCGAGAAGCGCCGCTTGGGGTTGCGCGAGAAGTTGTAATCCCGGCGCAGGCGCGAGCGCACTTTGGATAACAGCGGGTCGTGCTCAGTACGGGTTAAGTCGGCCACTTGAATACGTGTGGGGTCGGTTTGCCCACCGGCGGCACCGGTCACGGTAATCGGGATTTTACGCCGCTTGCACCAGGCAATCAGCGCGGCCTTGGCGATAACACTGTCGATAGCGTCCACTACGTGGTCGGCGTCCTCGGGAATGCGCTCGGCCAGGTTCGTGGGCGTGATAAATGCGGTGTCAGCGACAATGTCGATTTCCGGCGCAATCAGGCGACAGCGTTCAGCCAGCACCTCTACCTTGGGCTGGCCGATGGTGCCGTCCAGCGCGTGCAGCTGACGGTTGATGTTGGAGACACACACATCGTCCAGGTCGATCAAGGTAAGCTTACCGATACCTGAACGCGCCAGCGCCTCCACCGACCAGCTACCTACGCCACCTACGCCCACCACCACCACATGCGCATGGCGAAACGCGGTGGCCGCGCGCTGCCCATAAAGGCGTCGAATACCGCCAAAACGGAACTCATAGTCGTTAGAAGCATGGTCGTTAGAAGCATAATCGTTAAAAGCCGTGCCAGCAGAGGCTGGCTCAGCACTTGCCGGGGTAACCGGTGGAAGTGAAGGCGTAGTAGACATGGCAAGCTCTTTTTAAAGCATTTGAAGGGCAGAGGGCGCAGTCAGCGGCGGTGTCCGCACGCTGTCCAACGGCAGGTGGCCTGCCCAGCCTAAATGATGGAACAAGGCGGTCATGGTGTCATCCAGGGCACAGGTTAGCGCAACCCGTTTAGCCAGCACGGGGTGATCAAAGGCTAAATGCGTGGCCGCTAGCAACAAGCGTGGCGCATTCAGTTGGTCGGCAAAAAAACGATTATGGACGCTTTTACCGTGCTTGGCATCACCAATAATGGGGTAACCGCGCCGCGATAAATGGCGGCGAATTTGGTGGCGACGCCCAGTGAGTGGGCGCGCTTCCACAAGCGAATAACGGGCTACTGGATAGCGGTCAACCTGAACGGGAAGCTCGACACTGTCCAGGCGGCGTATATCGGTCATGGCGGGCATCGCAGGCATTTCTGCTTTAGGCCGCAAGCCATCCTCTTCACGTAGCGGATAGTCCAGACGCGCCTCATCAGGTGCTTTGCCACGCACCACCGCCAAGTAGCGCTTTTCGACCTGACGTTCACTAAACGCTTCGCTTAAAAGCCCGGCGACAGTCGAGGAGAGGGCAAACACAATAACGCCCGACGTTGGCCGGTCCAGCCGGTGCACGGGATAAACGCGTTTGCCTATCTGGTCACGCAGTTGCTGCAATAAAAACTGCGTTTCACCCCGTGCCAGCGCCGAGCGGTGTACTAAAAGCCCGGAGGGCTTATGCACGGCGACAAGGTGCTCATCCTGATAGAGGATTCTAAGCGGCAACATAGCACTTCCTGGGTAAAAACGAGGCGCTATTGTCGCGGCTGGACAGGCAGATGTCATCCGTGAAGTTATGTTAAAGCTAGCCAGCCAGCGTTGGCAACATGGGGACTCGGCAACTACCTTGTAAAGGCACCCCTTCGGGGGCTTCCACGGAACAGGAAAGGAGAACGAACGATGCGTTATTCAGCTCCGCTCACCGGTGTCGCCGCAGCCCTGCTACTGGCCACTACCGCTAGTGCTCAGACAAATGAGAGCGAATCGCTTGAAGTGAATATGCACGAGGTAACATCCGAAGGCGTAAACGATGCACTCGGTACCGTGACGGTTGAAAGCTCCGAATTCGGGGGAGTGGTATTGACGCCTTCCATTACCGGTCTAGAGCCGGGTATTTATGGCTTTCATCTGCATGAAAACCCCAGTTGCGAACCGGCCGAAAACGATGACGGCGAAATGACCGCTGCTCAAGCCGCCGGCGGTCACTACGACCCGGACAATACCGATACCCATCAGGGTCCTTATGGCGAAGGCCACTTGGGTGACCTGCCGGTACTGACCGTCAACGAAGATGGAGAAGCGAACCTGCCCGTGCTGGCACCTCGGCTTAGCATGGACGACATAACAGACCGCGCCCTGATTATTCATGAGGGCGGCGACACGTATGAAGACGAGCCACACTTGGGTGGCGGTGGTGCGCGCATGCTCTGCGGTGTGACACCTTCATAAAGCGCTTACGTTACGCAAGAAGATGACCGGGCAGCCTAAGGCTGCCCGTTTTCATATTGATGTGTGCCATGACGCTCAGTGGGCCACTAAAGTCTTAAAGCGGTTTGCTTAACGACACTGTACATTCTGCCAACTAATCAGCGCCCTAGCTGATTTTTCATCTGTCGTCTTTCACTATCCCCTGACCACTGAGTGCCCAACATGATTACCTTTATCGTCTCGATACTGCTGTTAATCGTGGGTTATTTTACCTACGGTAAATTCGTTGAACGGGTCTTTGTCACTGATCGCAAGCGTCAAACGCCTGCCTATAGTATGCGTGACAACATCGACTACGTACCGATGAACACAACGCGTAACTCGCTTATCCAACTACTTAATATTGCCGGTGTCGGGCCCATTTTTGGCCCTATTCTTGGCGCACTTTACGGTCCGGTCGCCTTCGTTTGGATCGTGATTGGGTGTATTTTTGCCGGTGCGGTGCATGATTATCTAACGGGCATGATCTCGATTCGCAACCACGGCGCTCACCTGCCTCAACTGGCGGGCAAGTTCCTGGGTAAAGTCATGAAGCACGTGGTTAATGGCTTTGCGATTTTACTACTGCTGCTGGTGGGTACCGTATTTGTCACCTCCCCCGCCGCGCTGCTGGACAATATGACGCCGATATCACTTACCCTGATTATTATGGCGATTTTTGTCTACTACCTGATTGCGACACTGCTACCGATTGATAAGGTGATCGGCCGCATCTACCCCTACTTTGGTGCGCTGTTACTGTTCAGCGCGGCGGGTATCGGCATTGGCATGATCGTGACGGGCGCACCGATTCCTGAGCTTTCGTTCCAGAATATGCATCCGGAAGGCGCACCTATCTTCCCGTTACTGTTTTTAACGATTTCTTGCGGCGCGCTTTCGGGCTTTCATGCCACCCAAACGCCCATTATTTCGCGCACAACGGAAAACGAAACCAGCGGGCGCAAAATCTTTTACGGCATGATGATTACCGAAGGCATTATCGCCATGATCTGGGCAGCAGCAGCCATGAGCCTGTTCCACGGTGACCAAAGCCTTTCTGACGTATTGGCGGCAGGCGGCCCTGCGGCCGTGGTAAGCGAAGTGTCCACTACTATGCTTGGCGCCGTAGGCGGCACGCTAGCGATACTGGGCGTTATCGTTCTTCCGATCACCTCTGGCGACACCGCGTTTCGTAGCGCACGCATGATCATTGCCGACTACCTGAAAATTGATCAACGCCCGATCGTTAAGCGTCTGCTGATTGCCGTACCTCTGTTTGTCGTGTCGTACGCACTCACCCACATGGACTTCACGCTACTGTGGCGCTACTTCTCTTGGGCAAACCAGACCACCGCCGTGATTGCGCTATGGGTCGCCACGATGTATCTGGTGCTATCGCGCAAACCGTACCTGATTACGTCAATTCCGGCGGTCTTCATGACCATGGCCACCTTTACCTATATCGCCTATGCGCCCATTGGTTTTGGCCTGTCGCTGCAGGTGAGCTATGTGGTGGCGGCAATGGGTACGCTGGTGTGCATCGCCCTGTTTATGAAGCGTGTACGTCGTTTGAGCCGCGCGACCTTTACGGTTGATGAGCCTGCCACTAATTTTAGCGAAGACGTTCTCGCGACCTCCTCCAAATAAATCCATACCCCGGGCAGCCTGCTGCCCGGCAAGCATTAAGCGCTGCACCGTCAGCGCTTTTTTTGCGCCTATCTTTTTGTCATCTCTGCTACATTTTTCATCACTCCCGCGCCTGCTCTTTCTATTACTTTCTTCTTCTGCCCCTGGATTTTATTACGGCATATTGTCGACCCCATAGAAAACGTTATATCATAACCATTAATAGCGATTTAATGGCCTGATTTGAGATGTTGGCAATGTGCAGCGACCCCGTTTTATCCGTGCGTAATCTGCGCATTCAAATTGACCAACAGCCAGTGGTTGATGGCCTCTCCTTTGACGTGATGGCCGATGAGCGCGTATGCCTATTGGGCGCATCGGGGTCGGGGAAATCATTTACCGCGAAAGCGGTGTTAGGGCTTTTACCGCCTAATGCTCAGGTACAGGGAAGCATTCGCCTTCTTGGCCAGGAAGTTATTCACACCCCTGCTGCACAGCGGCGCAATGAAACCCGTGTTTCCATGGTGTTTCAGGATTCGCTTTCGGCGCTCAACCCGCTGGTAACTATCGGCTCTCAGTTGCGCGAGCCCTTCACGCGTCATCACGGCTTATCACGTAAAGCGGCCCTGCAGGCCGTTATTGCGTTACTGGAAGCCATGGGTCTTCCTGACCCACAGCGATTGATAAAACGCACGCCTGCCGAGCTTTCCGGTGGCCAGCGCCAGCGCGTGTGTATCGCGCTTGCCATGGCCTGTAAAACCTCGTTGCTCGTTGCTGATGAGCCTACGACCGCACTGGATGTCGTCACCCAGGCGCAGGTACTCCACGCCCTGCGCGAACATACCGGCAAAACGGCCACGTCTCTGCTGTTTATCACTCACGATCTTCACGCTGCCGCTCAGCTGTGCCAACACGCTGTGATTATCGAGCGCGGCGTCATGGTTGAAAGCGGTGAGCTGGATACGCTGATTACCGCCCCACAACACCGCTTTACTCAAGAGTTAGTGGCCGCTGCGCATAGCGTACAGCCAGCCGAGTTCACGAGCGTGGCCGAACCTCTATCCGTTGATTACTTAAAGAGCGCCTGATGCAAAGCCCCATACCCTTGAGTAGTCAAACAACATTTGTTGGCAGAGAAGCGTTTATCTCGGCACGCGGCCTCAATAAAAGCGTCACGTTACCGCGTGAGGTATTTTGGCGGGCAGGTGAGCGTAAACGCATCATGAATGATGTTGACCTTACGCTTTACCCCGGCGAGCGCGTGGGGCTGGTGGGCTTGTCCGGCTCGGGCAAAACTACCTTACTACGCTCGCTTCTAGCCATTGAAGCACCTGATAGCGGATCAATTACCTGCCAGCATAAAGCGGTGCGCCCCGCGTCCACGGCCCGCCTGCGCTGGTACCGCCAGGCGGTTCAGTATATTCCCCAGGACCCGGCTTCTTCGCTTGACCCACGAATGAGCGTACGCGCGCTGGTTGCCGAGCCGCTGATTCGGCTCAAGGTAGCGTGCGACCCAGTTGAGCGTGCCCAGGAAGCGCTTGAGCAAGTGGGTTTAGGTGCCCCGTTTCTAGACCGCAAACCCCATGAGCTTTCCGGCGGCCAGGCGCAGCGGGTGGCGATTGCCCGAGCCATCGCTACCCGCCCGCGCTTTTTACTGGCCGACGAGCCGCTTAGCGGACTTGACCTGCCGGTGCGCGCTCAGGTGATTAACGTGCTGAAGCGGCTTTGCGATGAGAACGGCACAGGCCTGCTGATGGTGTCCCACGATTTATCCGTGGTCGCCAGCCTTTGCAAGCGCACCCTGGTAATGGATGACGGCAGGATTGTTGAAGACCGCCCTACCACTGAGCTTTGGCGCATACCTCGCCACCCCATCACGCTTGATTTGATCAAAGCCGTCTCTCAACTGCCTACCTGCGCTTACCCGCACTGTCATCCGGCGGACGTGGGGGCGCTTGTATAGCGGGCTTATAAACAACCTATCCGCGACGAATAATCCGTTTCGCCAACATGGCGTCCAAGCGTTTGCTTACGAACGTTTGGCGGCTGTTTTTAACGTCTACTTCTGTTCCTGACATGGAGACTCCCCAATGCTACGCCACACGCTTCGCCTATCGTTCCCCGTTGCCTTGGCCGCGCCTTTTCTACTCGCTGGCTGCTTTGATAACCAGCGTGATGACACCTCTGCCTCACCAGACGCCGACGAGCGAATTAGCGTCGCGATGCTTCAGCCGCCGCGTTCAGGGTTGAGTCCGTTATCCGACGACGCGTTTAAACTATCGCGCTGGAGTAACGCTGAAACTCTGGTTCGTCTGGACACCAACAGTGATCCTCAGCCATTTCTGGCGACCAGGTGGGAGCAGGTGGACGATCAGACGTGGCGCTTTATGATTCGTGACGGTGTGGTTTTCCACGACGGTACCGAGCTGACCGCCAACGACGTCGTGAACTCCCTGACAGCCGCCACTCAAGCAGCCCCCAAGCCGCGTATTCTGGACGGCGTCAACATGACCATTGAAGCCGATGGTGACAATGCCGTGCTGGTACGTACCGAGGAAGCCGACCCGCTGATTGCCAACCGACTTTCCAGCCCACAGCTGGCGATTCTAGCCGCTAGCGCCTACGGCGACGATGGCCGGGTGAATCCCATCAAAGCGGGCACCGGCCCTTTTGTTTTGAAAGAGATCAACGGCACCACCAGCGCCACGCTTGACCGGTTCGATGGCTACTGGGGCGAGCCCACCGCCATTGCCGGCATTGATGCAGATTATGTCTCCGACGGTACGGCGCGCGCTGCGGCCCTGAGAACCGGCACTGCCGATGTAGTAGAAGCCATTCCGGTGTCGCAGGTGGCGCTGCTGGACCAGGCGCTGGTGCACGAAGTGCCCATGCCGCGCACCAACACGCTGTATCTGAACACGCAATCAGGCCCCATGGCTGACCCCGGCCTGCGAGCGGCCGCGCGTGAAGCGATTGATCGCTCGTCCATTGTGAAGACCGTTTACGAAGGCCGTGCCGATATTGCCGAAGGTCTGCTGGGTCCGGCGCTGGCCTGGGCAAGCGACTACCGTACCTCAATAGACGACCGTACCGCGCCTACCGCACCAGAGGGCGTCGAAATCACTCTGGCGACCTTTACCGATCGCGCTGAGCTGCCGGAAGTCGCCGTCCTGCTTGAGCAGCAGTTGACCCAAGCTGGCTTCAAGGTGACGCAGGAAGTACGCGAGTATGCGCATATTGAATCCGACGCGTTAGCCGGTGAGTTTGATGCCTTTATTCTGTCGCGTGCCACCGTGCTGGATTCTGGCGACCCGGTGGCCTACATGTACAGCGACTTCGCCTGCGAGGGCTCTTTCAATATCGCCCAGCTTTGCGACCCGGCCGTTGATGAGGCACTTGCCAACGCCTCACAGCAGCCCACCGGTGAGGCACGCCGCCAAGCGATTATCGACGCTGAAGCCGCCATTCTGCGCACCGATGCGGCGATCCCAATGCTCCACGAGCGAGTCATTCAGGGGGAATCGGCACGGGTTAGCAATGCCGAACGCGACCCCCGTGAGCGCATGCTGATCACCGAAAAAACCGCTATCGATACTGATAGCGAGTCCTGAAGGCGCGCCACGCATGATTAACGCAACATCGCAGACCTTGTGGCGCAGCTTACGCATTGAGCCGTTTATTCCCCTGTTGTCACGCCTAGTGACGCTGGCAGGCGTTGTGGTTCTGGTGGGCCTACTGCCCTGGCTTTCAGGCCGCGACCCGGCGCTCAGCATCTTGCGGGCGCGCTCTGCCGAGCAGGAGGCAACGCCTGAAGCGCTGGCGGCCATTCGTGCCCAGCTGGGCCTGGAATCCGGGCCGCTGGAGATGCTGCAGCACTGGCTGCTGGGGCTTTTGCACGGCGATGCGGGCAACTCATGGATTTCAGGCGCGCCGGTGCTGCCCGGCATGCTAAAGAGTGCCCAGGTATCCTTGCTGCTGATGAGCTTTGCCATGCTGGTGGCGGTGGTTACCGCAACGCTTATTTGCCTGCCAGTGGTGCGGCAAGGTTTGCGTGGCCAGATTAGCCACTCGTCTGGCACCGTGGGCGCGGCATTAACGGCGCTGCCAGAATTCCTGCTCGCCTCGTTGCTTCTGGTAGTGTTTGCCGCCTGGCTTAACTGGCTGCCGCCCTATGGCTGGCGGGGTTTGAACTACGCGGTGCTTCCAGCGTTGGCGCTGGGGCTTCCCGCAGGCGGGCTGCTGGGCCGCTTGTTCAGCGATGGCCTCTCGGCCACCTTTACCGAGCGCTGGGTGGCGACCTGGAGTGTGGCGGGCTTCTCTCATCGCCGTATTACGCTCTCCGTTCTGCGCCGTACGCTGCCAAGCCTTATGCCCCAGGTGGGTATGGTCATGGTCGGCCTAACCGGCGGTGCGATAGCCGTTGAGCAGGTGTTTTCGATTCCGGGCCTTGGCCGGGCAACGCTGGGGGCAGCCTCGGCCCAGGACATGCCTGCACTGCAAACCGGCATTCTTATTCTGCTGGTGATTGCGATTGTGCTGGGCAGCCTTGCCAATATTGGTCGCGCGCTGCTGCTCGGCCGGGCATTTCGGCTGGGCGCACTGCCCGTGGCCCACTCCGAACAGAGCGTGTCGCGTCGAGCGTGGATCGTCCCGACCGTCGCGGTCCTTCTGCTGTGTGCGCTGGTGGTCGCAGGCATTACCCGAGATCCGTTTAGCTCGACCTTTATGCGCCTGGAAACACCCAGCCTGGGCTTGCCGCTAGGGGCGGACGGCACCGGGCGCGATATTCTGGCCCGCGTGGCCCATGGTGCGCTCTCCACGATTGGCATGGCGGTTGCAGTGGTATTTTTCACGCTGATTCTGGGGCTCTTGATTGGCCTGGCACCCAAGCTTGCCACCGGCCCCATTGAGATTACCAAGGCAACGCCGCCCACCATTGCAGGTCTTATCGTGGCCGGTTTGATGGGACCCAGCACCAGCGGCGCCATTATTGCGGTTACGGCCGTGGCCTGGGCACCGCTGGCGGCGCATACAGCAGCGCTGGTCGCCGAGGCAAAAGCCCAGCCCCACGTACGCATAACGCCACTTCTTGGGGTGGGGCAGCTTCGGTTGATGGGCCGCTATATTCTTCCTGCGGTGATTGGCCCGGTATTTCGCCACGCCATGCTGCGCTTGCCTGGGGTTGCGCTGGCGCTTGCGGCACTGGGCTTTTTGGGTCTTGGGCCACGGCCACCTTCGCCAGAGTGGGGGTTAGTGTTGGCAGAAGGCATGCCATACATTGAACGCGCCCCTTGGGCGGTGCTGATTCCTGCGCTGGCGCTGGTGCTGCTCTCGGTATTGGCGGTATCGCTTTCAAGTTTTGTGGGTTCAAGCAAGCCCGCCCGTTAGGCAATAGCACTCATGACAGGCAAAAAAATGCCCCCAACACTGTCGGGGGCATTTTTATTGGGCGGTGGCGAATAAGCGCGACTCCAGGAGTAATGCTTACTCGTGGTCGCCCGCCAGCTGCATTTGGCGCAGCATGTAGTTCTGAATACCGACCTGCTCGATCAACTTCAGCTCGGTTTCGATATGGTCGATATGATCTTCTTCATCGGCGAGCAGATCGCGCAGCAAATCACGTGAAACGTAGTCTTTAACGCTTTCACAATAAGTGATGGCTTCGATGTAGTCGTTACGACCGTCGTGCTCAATACGCAAATCACTTTCGAGCATCTCTTTAACGTTTTCGCCAATGTGCAGCTTGCCCAAGTCCTGAAGGTTAGGAATACCTTCCAGGAACAGGATGCGCTCAATTAGCTTATCGGCGTGCTGCATCTCTTCAATGGACTCGTCATATTCCCATTTGGCGAGCGCTTTTAGGCCCCAATCCTTGTACATCTTGGCGTGCAAGAAGTACTGATTGATAGCGATAAGTTCGTTGCCCAACGCTTTATTGAGGTGCTGAATTACTTGGGGATCACCTTTCATGACGTCACCTTTTCGTTGTAATGCTGAGAGTTCATCTAAGCAATCAAATAGTTACGTTAATAAGGAGTATAGGCCACGAAAAGGCATACTCCCAGCTTTCTGAGAGTATAAAGAAGAGATGAAAAAATTCAAACAAATCAGTTATTTGCTAACGATAACTCTAACAAGAGTGATTCGCGTCATACGGCGTAAGCGAGACTCATATCGGCTTCCAAACGGGCATTTTGTACCGCTTCACGCGTTAGCGATTTAGCCATACAGGCGCACTTGCCGCATTGGGTCGCACAGCCGGTGGCTTCACGCACTTCTCGCCAGCTGCGCGCTCCGTCGCTCACCTGCTGACGTATCTGATGATCGGTTACTCCCTTGCACACACAAACGTACATGGCGACACCTCATTAATCACATGAGGTGAATGTAAATGATTCGCATACATCTTTGCAAGTAAAAACAGATGCTCTTTAGCAGTGATTGCCCTTAGCATTTAGCTTTTAGTATTCAATTCAGCTTGTTAGTTATTTAGTTGCGAAGAAACTAATGTTTTTTGTCCTGGCGTTTTGGCACTACCACTGTACAGGTATGGGAGGCGATATCTGGCCAGCTACGCCGCTGCTTATCGACAAACACCCACCCATAGCCCATGCCCAGCGCCGCCAACGAGAGCCAAGCCGTGGCACAGCGAACAAAGCCTTGTTTAAGCGTAATTCTTTGCCCGTTCGGTGTTTGCACGCGCAGATGCCATGCCTGCATACCCAGCGTCATGCCGCTACGAGACCAGAAAAAGCAGAAGAAAAAAGTGACGGAAACAAGTAACAGCGCACGCAGGCTCCAAACCGATAGCGCAGAAACACCCACGGCTTCAACGGGCTGCCCCAACACCAGTCGAAAAAAAGCCAGATGGACAATGGTTACAATCAGCCAGAGCGCCACCACCAACACGCTGTCGTAGAGCAGAGCGCCCAGGCGGCGACCTAAACCAGCGCCCATGACGTCAGCCATTACGGCGCAGGAAGTAAATCCCAACAGCGGCGCAGGCGAGTGTTGGCACCAGCACAGCCCATACGGGCGAAAACCCAAAGATCGTCGACGCAGGCGCAAGCAGATCCTGCATATATTTAAATGTCAGCCCGGTCACTACGCCATAAAAGACGCGGGTTCCTGCCGCCACAGTACGCAGCGGGCCAAACACGAAGGACGCCGCTATCAATACCAGCGATCCCATGGTGAGGGGCATTAAGACTTTTTGCCAAAAGTACAACAGCGGTTGATCCGCCGTTAAGCCTTGCTCTTGAAGGTAGCGTGAATACGCCCATAGCTCGCTGGGTGCCTGACTATCGACCGAGCGCAGCAGCCGTTCTAACTGCACCGGCGTAATCTGTGTTTCCCAAACAGCACTGGCCTGATAGTCGGATTCAGTGCGGTCATCATAGATACGTGTCGTGGTGATGTTTGCAAGCCGCCAGGCGCCCTCTTCCCAGTGCGCCCGGTCAGCGTGGGTGGCTTCCACCAAGCGGCGCCCATCAAACCGGTAGCGGGTTAAATCAAGCACGACCTCATCGGCCCGTATGGCACCAAATCGGTAAACGCTGTCGCCTTCAAACTGCCAGCCGCTACGGCTGGCGGGTTGAGCACTTTCCCCTTGGCGCTGCTCAAGCCGCCATGCTTCGGCAAACTGCTCGGTACGCGGGCTAACAAACTCAGCAACCAACAGTACGGCCACAACCACCAGCAACACCGGCTTCATCACGCCCCATACGATGCGCGCCAGCGAACGTCCTGAAGCACGCATCACGGTCAGCTCGTTGCTGGAAGCCATACTTCCCAAGCCAATGAGTGCACCTATCAGTACCGCTACGGGCGCGTATTGATAAAATCGCCAAGGCACGCGCATCAGTAGATAGAGAAACACATCAAACGCGGTAAAATTCCCTTGTACGTCGCTCAGGTCGCCAATGTAGGCAATGGTGATATCCAGCCCCAGCAGTACGAACTGCACAACGATAATTGCCCCCAGCACGTTGCGAGCGATGTAACGATCCAGACGATCAGCCAGCATTAGCGCATCCCCTTACGTTGTGAGCGCCACAAAAGCAGCAAGCCGAGGGCTAAAAACAAGAGATGCACGGGCCAAACGCCAACCAATGGCGAGAGCTTTCCACTGCCAATCGCATCGACCGCAGCAAGCAGTAAACTCAAATAAGCCACATACAAAAATACCGCCGGTAGTAGCTTGGCAAACCGGCCCTGGCGTGGGTTCACCCGAGAAAGCGGCTGGGCGATGAGCGCTAATACAAAGACCATGAACGGCAAACCGGTACGCCACTGAAACTGCGCTTGGGCGCGTGGGTTGGGGTCATCCCAAAGCGCTGCTGTGGTAGCGTATTCAATAGAATCAAACTCCTGAAGACCACGACTTAACCCCAGGCGCATCGTATAGCGCTCAAACGTTAGCCGCTGGGCATCCTGCTGGCCCGGCACCACACCGTAGCGCTCGCCATTTTCCAATATTAAAAAGCGGCTGCCCGTTTCAACGCGCGTTTCCTGATACCCCGAACCGGCCCGAGTAACAAAGCTATGTGGGTTTTCTTTATTAGGCTGCTCATGAACCAACACCTCCTGCATCTCGGTGCCGTCGCTGCTGAAATCGCTGATATAAGCGGTACGCCCACCACCGAAATCCTGGAATCGCCCGGGTGCCAGTACCGAAACATCCAACCGGCTGCGCTGCTCTGCAAGCGTCGCTGCCGTTTGCAACGCCCCAGCGGGGGTTAGCCACAAGCTACAAAAGCCCACCAGCACCGCCACTACCGAGGCGGGCAGCAACGTTACTCGCAACAGCCGCAGAGGGCTCATGCCACAGGCCACCATCACGGTGATTTCGCTGTTCATGTACATTTGGCCATAGGCCAGCAGGATGCCTAGAAAAAACGCGAGCGGAAGCACCAGTTCCATAAAACCGGGTAGATGAAACATCATCAAGCTACCCAGAATGGTAACGGGGATATCTCCCTCCGCCGCGTCAGAGAAGTAACGAATAAAACGACTGCCCATAATGACCAGCAGCAAGATACCTGCCACAGCCGACATGGTGAGTAACACTTCGCGAGTTAAGTACCGAAATAAAATCAATGCCCTCTCCGGCTAATCGTGCAGGATGCCATGCAATGCGCCCATGGCTTGGGTACACTAACCCAACACCCAGTACGGGGCATTATCCCGAATCCCTCGATGCTTGTCTTGTTGGAGACGTTATGGAATTTTCCGTTCAGACCGCCAATCCGGCCAAAACCGAAACGGCTTGTCTCGTCATCCCCATGTTTAAAGGTAGCGACTTGTTGCCCACGGCCGCCAGCCTGGACGACGCCAGTGAACGTTTAATCAGTCAGTTGCTTGAGCGCGGCGATTTCGATCCTACGCTTGGCAACGTACAGATGATTCCTTTCGCGCCGGGGCTTTGCGCAGAACGGCTTTTGTTAGTAGGCCTCGGAGAACGCGAAAAGTGCCAGGAAGGCGCCTTTTTAAAAGCGCTGGATGCGGCCATGGTGGCGCTGACCAAGTTGCCAGTAGATGAAGCAAGCATCGCGTTTAATGATGTTCCTCTTGAAAGCCGCGACAGCAGCTGGAAAGCGCGCAAGGTGCTGGAGGCCGCAGAACGCGCGGCTTACCGCTTTGACCAGTTTAAGTCGCAGCCAGCGCCTTTAGCGCGCCTTAACGCACTCACACTTTTTAGCGAGCCTGAAAACGCGACGCTTACCCAGCAAGGCGCCCAGATTGGCGCAGCAATTGGCCAAGGCATCAACTACGCCCGTACGTTGGGCAATTTACCTGGCAATGTGTGCACGCCAAGCTACCTTGCCCAACAGGCCGAGCAGTTGGGCAAGACATCCAACGGCGCGTTAGAGGTGGATATTCTCGACGAAGAGGCGCTGGATGCCCTCGGCGCTGGCTCACTACTGTCGGTTGGCCGAGGCAGCCACGAACCTACGCGCTTGATTGTCATGAAGTACAACGGTGCGACGGAGAGTGAAGAAGCCCCCCACGTCCTGGTAGGCAAAGGGATCACGTTTGATACCGGCGGCATTTCGCTGAAACCCGGCGAAGGCATGGACGAAATGAAATTCGACATGTGCGGCGCCGCCAGCGTATTCGGCACCGTGAAGACAATGCTTACGCTCAAGCCCAGGCTCAATTTGGTCTTTATTGTCGCCGCCGCAGAAAACATGCCCGATGGCCTTGCCACCAAGCCGGGCGATATTATTAAAACGCTGAAAGGTCTAACGGTTGAAGTGCTTAATACTGATGCCGAGGGCCGCCTGGTACTTTGCGACGCACTGACCTACGCCGAGCGCTTTAAACCAGCAAGCGTTGTCGATATCGCCACGCTAACAGGCGCGGTAATTGTTGGCCTGGGCCACCACGCGACGGGCCTGCTCTCCAACGATGACGACCTGGCGCTCGATTTGCTGGAGGCCGGTGAAGCTTCCTGGGACCGCGCCTGGCATTTACCCTTGTGGGATGAGTACCAGGAGCAGTTGGAATCCAACTTTGCGGACCTGGCCAATATCGGCGGGCGCCCGGCAGGTACGATTACCGCCGCGTGCTTTTTATCGCGCTTTGCCGACCATTTCCCATGGGCGCACCTGGATATCGCCGGTACCGCTTGGCACTCGGGCAAACAGAAAGGCGCCACCGGCCGTCCGGTAGGCCTGCTTTCCCAGTACCTGCTGGACCGTGAAGCCGATGCCCAGGTAGAAACCAGCGTCAACTAATCGCACGATCGCGCGCTCAATGGTTGCCTTTGAGTGCCACAACCGTTAAATCTGGAAGTATTAGCGTGTGCTCTATCGTTTATGGCACGCGCTACGCTAACGACACGCTTATATCGCCCTTCGGGGCCTGGCTCTAGCGGAGAAAACACGCCGTGCCCACTAGCTCTACGACTCGTTTTGAAATCCTGCCGTCCAATCAACCAACGGCCGACAGCATTCGTGACAACATCCTGGCCAACCCAGGCTTTGGCAAGCATTTCAGCGACCATATGGTCAATATCCGCTGGACGGTAGATGCCGACTGGCACGGCCACCAGGTACGCCCCTACGGCCCGCTGACGCTTGATCCGGCCGCATCGGTCCTGCATTACGGCCAGGAAATTTTTGAAGGCATCAAAGCCTACCGCCATGCCGATGGCTCGGTCTGGACTTTCCGCCCTGAGAAAAACGCCGAGCGTTTTCGCCGCAGCGCCCGCCGCCTGGCACTGCCGGAACTCTCCGATGAAGACTTCATTGGTTCCATCAAGGCGCTGCTGGCCCAGGACACTACCTGGGTGCCCACACCGTCAAGCGATGCCGACGAGTGCAGCCTGTATCTGCGCCCGTTCATGATCGCCTCTGAAGCCTTTTTAGGCGTACGCCCGGCTCACGAAGTCGACTACTACGTGATCGCTTCTCCGGCAGCGTCTTACTTTAAAGGCGGCATCAGCCCCGTTTCGATTTGGCTCTCCTCGCACTACAAGCGGGCAGCCCCCGGCGGCACCGGCTTTGCCAAGTGCGGCGGTAACTACGCGGCCTCATTGGCCGCGCAAAAAGAAGCTGAAGCTCACGGCTGCGGCCAAGTGGCGTTTCTGGACGCGGAGGAGAGCAAATGGGTTGAAGAGCTGGGCGGCATGAACCTGTTCTTTGTTTTCAAGGATGGGCGCTTGGTGACGCCACGCTTGACCGACACCATTCTGGAAGGCGTTACCCGCAACTCAGTGCTCACGCTTGCGAAAGATGAAGGCTTAACGCCCGAAGAGCGCCCGATCAGCATTGATGAGTGGCGCGAAGGCGCGGCCTCCGGAGAGATTACCGAAGTGTTCGCTTGCGGAACCGCGGCGGTCATCACACCGGTGGGCGAGCTGGTGACGGAAAATGAGCGTATTCGCCTGAACGGCGACGGCGGCAACGACGTGGCCATGCGCATTCGTAAAAAGCTGCTCGACGTGCAGTACGGGCGCAGTGAAGACAAGCACGGCTGGCTCACCCGGTTAGTGTAATGCCTCCCGCCGCCGCCAGCCATGGCGGCGGCACTGTTTTAAACGCGTTTTGAAAGAGCTGGAGCCGCTATGGCGCGCATCGATTTTTATATCCTCCCGGATACCACCCTGGAAGCGCGTTTGGCATTCGCCTGTAAGCTGGCCGAAACCATTTGGCGTAAGGGGTACCGGCTTCACCTTCACTGCGAAGACAAGGCCTTGGCCGAGCAGGCTGATGCGGCCCTGTGGAATTTTCGCGAAGACGCCTACCTGCCCCACGCGCTTGAAGACAGTGAAATGGCGGCCAGCGTACCGATAACGCTGGGCTGGCAAACCCTGCCTACGCCCAAAGAAGAAACCGCGCTTCTCAATCTGCATCCCGATATTCCTGATGGCGTTGAGCGCTATGCGCGCGTTGCCGAAATTATCAACCAGCATCAACACGTTCTGGTCGCCAAACGCGCCTGCTGGCAGCGCTATAAAGAACTGGGCCACGAAGTGGTGCCGCACAAGCTTGGTTAACCAAAATGAGCGGTTCTTATGAACGACAAACCTGCGTCACTGACAACACCGCCGGAGGGCTATACAGCCTGGCTGGCTGAGCTCAAGAACCGCATTCATAGCGCCCAGCAGCGGGCGACACTGGCGGTCAATCGCGAGCTGGTGCTGCTCTATTGGCAGACTGGACAGGATATTCTCCATCGCCAGGCCGAACAGGGCTGGGGAGCCAAAGTAATAGATCGACTGGCAAATGATTTACGTACGGCCTTTCCCGAAGGAAAAGGATTTTCCAGAGCAAACTTGATGTACATGCGCGCGTTTGCCGAGGCTTGGCCAGACGCCGAAATTGTCCAACAGGCTGTTGGACAATTACCCTGGGGCCACAACTTGGTGCTGTTGAGCAAGTTAAAAGAGCCCACTGAGCGTTTGGCTTATGCCCATGCCGCCCTGGAACATGGGTGGTCACGCAATGTACTGGTGATGCAGATTGAAACCCGCTTACTGGAACGCCAAGGAGCTGCGGTTACCAATTTCGAGGCCCGCCTACCCAAGCCACAATCCGACCTGGCGCGCGAGTCGCTGAAAGATCCCTACCGCTTTGATTTTCTCGGGCTGTCTGCCGAATCGCAGGAGCGTGAAGTGGAAGGGGCATTAGTGCGTCATGTCACAGAGTTTTTGCTGGAGCTGGGTGCAGGCTTTGCTTTTGTCGGACGGCAGGTAGTCATCGATGTGGGCGGTGAGGAGTTTTTTATTGATCTGCTCTTTTACCATCTTAAGCTGCGTTGCTATGTGGTAATTGAACTGAAGACCGGCAAGTTCAAGCCAGAACACTTGGGACAACTGGGCTTTTATCTCACGACGGTTGATCGCCAACTTAAAGGTGAGCAGGACAACCCCAGCATCGGCCTTCTGCTATGTAAGAGCAAGAACAAGGTGGTGGCCGAGTATGCGTTAAGCGATAAGTCCCAGCCGATGGGCATTGCCGAATACAAACTGTTGGAATCGCTGCCTACCGAACTACAATCGGGCCTGCCTAGCATTGAGAAGATCGAGCAAGAACTAGGCGAGATAAAAGATCAGTCTAAATAGAAGAAGCAACACCGCGTAAGCTTTGTGGCACAAATGACCAACAAAGCAAAACGCTAACAATAACGAATTAGCGGAAGAGTATGATGATGTCTGCCTCTTTTTTAACTCGCCATCCGCTCGCTGTGATTGTTATTGCTCAGCTGTTTGGCACCTCGCTGTGGTTTAGCGTTAATGGCGTTGGCTTGGCATTACAGGAGGCGGTGGGTCTTAGTGAAGGTGATCTCGGTTTACTGACCATCGCGGTGCAGGCCGGGTTTATCACCGGTACGCTGTTAATCGCCATTACCGGCCTTGCCGACCACATGCGGGCAAGCCATCTGTTTGCGCTGTCGGCGGTGCTCGGTGCACTTATCAACGCGGCGTTTATTGGCGTTGCCGACAGCATAACGTTGGCGGCAGTGGCACGCTGTGCCACCGGCCTTTGCCTGGCAGGCATCTACCCGTTGGGCATGAAGCTGGTGGTGAGTTGGACACCTTCGCATGCGGGCGCGGCTCTGGGCTGGCTTGTCGGCATGTTAACGCTAGGCATCGCCTCTCCCCATTTACTGCGCGGATTAACGTTGCACCTGCCCTGGCAATGGCCACTGCTATTGGCATCGCTGTTGGCGCTGGTCGCGGCGTTGATGGTTTTCCGGCTAGGCGTTGGGCCCCACCTGCCCGCTAAAGCCGGAAGCGGACGCCCCTGGGCCGGGCTTGGTGCGTTCAAGCAGCGTCAGTTTCGCAAGGCCGCCCTAGGCTACTTCGGCCACTGTTGGGAGCTTTATGCATTCTGGGCACTGGTGCCTTTTTTGGTTAGCCGCGAGCTTGAGCGGCTCAATGCGTCAGCAAGCCTTCAGCCGTGGCTAAGCTTTGCCGTTATTGCCCTTGGCCTGCCTGGCTGCGTGTGGGCAGGTCGGTGGAGCCGGAAAGCGGGTAGCGCCCACGTCGCTTTTGTGGCGCTATTAACATCGGGCGTACTTTGCCTGGTTTACCCGCTATTGGGCAGCCTTTCACCCTGGTTACTGCTGGCGCTGCTGGGCGTTTGGGGCATTAGCGTGATTGCCGATTCAGCGCAGTTTTCGGCGCTGGCATCGGCCCACGCGCCCGCTGAGCGGCTGGGCGCGGCCTTGGCCATGATGAACGCTATCGGCTTTGGTTTGACCATTCCCTCCATTGCCTTGGTCACCGCCCTTTGGGCAAGCCAGAGCGTGGCGGTTATCTGGTGGTTGTTGCCAGGCCCTGTGTTGGGTTTAATCGCGATGCGTGGGTTACATCTCCCCTCGGCAAAGGCCTGACGCTCTGCCCCTTATCGCGCTATACTTGTCACCATTTTTTTGCACGTTGTGAGCCGACTCCCCATGGAAAAGACCTACCAACCCGAACAGATTGAAACCCGCTGGTATAAGCGCTGGGAAGCCGATAACCGCTTTGCCCCTTCGGGTAAGGGCGCGCCTTTCTCCATCATGATTCCGCCGCCCAACGTCACCGGCAGCCTGCACATGGGCCACGCGTTCCAGGACACCATCATGGATACCATGACGCGCTGGAAGCGAATGCAGGGTAACAATACGCTGTGGCAGGTAGGCACCGACCATGCGGGTATCGCCACGCAAATGCTGGTTGAGCGCAAGATCGCTGCAGAAGAGGGCAAAACGCGCCACGACCTGGGCCGCGATGCGTTTATTGATAAAGTTTGGGAGTGGAAGGAAGAGTCTGGCGGGCACATTACCCGCCAACTGCGCCGCATGGGCGCCAGCGTTGATTGGAGTCGCGAGCGCTTCACCATGGATGACGGTTTCTATAAAGCCGTTCAGGAAGTCTTCGTGCGTCTGCATGAGGAGAAACTGGTTTATCGTGGCAAGCGGCTGGTCAACTGGGACCCGACGCTACACACGGCGATTTCCGACCTGGAAGTGGAGAACAAGGAGCAGCAAGGCAGCTTCTGGCACTTCCGTTATCCGCTGGCCGACGGCGTTAAAACCGCCGATGGCAAGGATTATGTCGTGGTTGCCACCACCCGCCCCGAAACCCTGCTGGGCGATACCGGCGTTGCAGTCAACCCAGAAGATGCACGATACGCCTCGCTGGTGGGCAAGTTTATTGAGCTACCGCTGGTGGGCCGCCGCATCCCTGTAGTGGCCGACGAACACGCCGATATGGAGAAAGGCTCGGGCTGTGTGAAAATCACCCCGGCCCACGACTTCAATGACTATGAAGTCGGCAAGCGCCAGAACCACCTGCTGATCAACGTTTTTTCCAAAGACGCCGCGATTCTTGAACAGGCGGAAATCTTCAACCTTAAGGGCCAGCCCCAGCCTGAAGAAGACGCTAGCCTGCCCGCCAAGTACGCAGGCCTTGATCGTTTTGAAGCGCGTAAACAGATTGTCGCCGACATGGACGCACTTGGCCTGCTGGAGCAAGTGGAAGCCGTCAACAACACTCTGCCCTATGGCGACCGCTCGGGTGATGTGATTGAGCCGCTGCTTACCGACCAGTGGTTCGTGGCCGTTGAGTCGCTGGCCAAACCAGCGATTAAAGCCGTAGAGAACGGCGACATTCAGTTTGTCCCTAAAAACTACGAAAACATGTATTTTGCATGGATGCGCGACCTTCAGGATTGGTGTATTTCCCGTCAGCTGTGGTGGGGCCACCGTATTCCGGCCTGGTATGACGCAGAAGGCAATGTGTACGTTGCCCACAGCGAAGCCGAAGCACGTGAAAAACATGGCCTGGATGCGGGCCTGGTGCTCACCCAGGACGAAGACGTTCTGGATACCTGGTTCAGCTCAGGTTTATGGACCTTTGGCACGCTTGGCTGGCCAGAAAAAACCCCGGAGCTTGAAACCTTCCACCCCACCAGCGTGTTGGTGACAGGCTTTGACATCATCTTCTTCTGGGTAGCCCGGATGATTATGATGACTTTAAAGTTCACCGACCAAGTGCCCTTCAAAACCGTGTATGTCCACGGTCTGGTACGTGATGGGCAGGGACAGAAGATGTCCAAATCCAAGGGCAACGTACTCGACCCGATTGATCTTATCGACGGCATTACGCTGGATGCACTGCTTGAAAAGCGCACCGGCAACATGATGCAGCCGCAAAAAGCCAAGGCGATTGCCAAAGCGACCAAGGACGAATTTAAAGACGGTATCGAAGCCCACGGCACCGATGCGCTGCGCTTTACGTTCCTCTCTCAGGCCACCACTGGGCGCGATATTAAATTTGATATGAACCGCTTGGAAGGTTACCGCAACTTCTGCAACAAGCTGTGGAACGCCTCGCGCTACGTGCTCATGAATGCCGAAGGCGAAGATTGCGGCATCGCTTCTCAAGGTCAGGGCAGCGAGGTTGAGCTATCGCTGGCCGACCGCTGGATCATTTCCGAGCTGCAGAAGACAGAAGCCCAGGTGACCAAGGCGATGGACGAATACCGCTTCGACCACGCCTCGCAAGCGCTCTACGAGTTTGTCTGGAATGAGTATTGCGACTGGTATCTCGAGCTTTCCAAACCGGTGCTGTGGGATGAAAATGCCTCCGCTGAAGCCAAGCGCGGCACACGTCGTACCTTGGTGCGCGTGCTGGAAACCATTCTGCGCCTGGCGCATCCGATGATGCCTTATATTACAGAAGAGATCTGGCAGCGCGTGTCGCCCCTCGCGGGCACGTTTATGGGCGAAGGCACCTCATTGATGCTTCAGGCATGGCCGGAAGCCGATGAGAACAAGATCGACGAGCAGGCCACCCGCGATATCGAATGGCTCAAAGGCGTCATTATCGCCGTGCGTAACATTCGCGCCGAGATGAATATTTCCCCCGGCAAGCCGCTGGACGTTCTGTTAACCAAGGGCAAACCGGAAGATGCCAAGCGCCTGGAAAGTAACCGCCATTTCCTGGCCAAGCTGGCCAAGTTGGAAAGCGCGACCTGGCTTGAAAACCCCAACGATGCCCCGCTTTCAGCCACGCAATTAGTGGGCGATATGGAAGTTCTGGTACCAATGGCCGATCTGATCGACAAAGACACCGAGCTTGCCCGGTTGAATAAAGAGATCGAAAAGCAGGACAAGCTGATGGTTGGCATTGAGAAAAAACTGGGCAACCCCGGGTTTATGTCTAAAGCCCCCGATGCCGTCGTCGAAAAAGAGCGCGGCAAGCTGGCCGAGTTCCAGTCGGCTAAAAAACTGCTGCAAGAACAGAAAACCAAGATTGAAGCGCTGTAAACCGCTGACGTAACTCGTTCAGCCTAAAACGCCCGGCTCTTAATGGAGCCGGGCGTTTTTTTATAGTTTATCTATAACTCTACGTATACGCCGAAGCTATGGCAGGCTTCGTCAATCACGCTTCACACGCGCTGTTGCGATGATGCTAGCTTCCCTCTCGCCAGCCGCCAAGCACTCGGCTATCCGGGCCGAACAAGACCAACCGGTCATGGTCAATGAGATAACGATAGGCGCTTTCCAGCATGTTCGTTACCTGCGCGGCGTTTTCCATATCGGGGCACGCCATACGCGTGCTCGCCAGCTCTTTTACATCGAAGCGGTGCCCTTCGCCCAAGCTTATCTGCCCCGTAAAGCGGTTACAGCCGTCATAACCGGCAATCGTTCCATCGCGAGAGATTTCAAAAAACGGCGTTTCGTTAAACGCTAATTTCTCATCTGTTCCGATCAACAAAAGATCCCAGCGCTGATCTACTATCGCTCCTGAAAGCTCCGCACTGCTCGGTGCTTCATGCCCCTCTTGAGGCGCGGGCGAACTGCTGCATGCGCTCAAAAGCAAAGCCGCCGATACACACAAGGGCAGCAAGCAATGACGCAGCGTTAACGTCTTCATGGACATAATCGTCACCTTATAGGTTTTACCAGTTACCGCTGTTTTCCATGGAAGCCCATGGCTCTTGAGGTGCTAGCGTGTCACCCTTTTGCAGTAGCTCGATTGAGATACCGTCAGGCGATTTTACAAATGCCATGTGCCCATCCCGTGGGGGGCGGTTAATAGTAACACCGGCGTCCTGGAGCTTCTGACAAAGCGCGTAAATATCGTCTACCCGATAGGCCAGGTGACCAAAATTACGGCCGCCAGTATAGGTTTCAGGGTCCCAGTTATACGTCAATTCAAGCTCGGGAGCGGAGAGCTGCGCAGAGCGCTCTTCATCTTCGGGGGCGGCAAGAAAGATCAGCGTAAAGCGGCCTTTTTCGTTCTCTTTACGGCGTACTTCTTTAAGACCCAGCAGGTCACAGTAAAAGTGAAGCGATGCATCCAGATCGCTGATACGTACCATCGTGTGTAAAAACTGCATGTTATTTCCTTTTCATTAAGACCGGTGAATGAATGTTAACGCGGATATCCATTATGTGGATGGAAACAGAATAGGTCTTAACCAGCAAATCTTGTGCATATCAGATGGCTTATGCCCAAATGCTCATCAAAGCTCATTATTCAGCCCGACCTACACCACTATCGGTTTAAATGACGGCCTGCTTTAACCAACCATTAGACAGATTTAGTATACAAGGTCGAATTCAAAGAAAAATCTGTATAGTGCTATTTGAGGGCTATCTCAAAGGAGACGTTAGTGGACTCAATCACACAGGCGGCGTTGGGCGCTGCGATTGGCGGTGCGGTGCTGGGTCGGCGCTTGGGCCGTAAAGCCATTCTCATAGGGGCACTAATGGGCACGCTGCCCGACCTGGACGTAGCGCTGGACTATGGCGATGCTATCGCTAATGTGACCGAGCACCGGGGGTTTAGCCACTCGTTATTTGTACTGACCGGACTCGCGACGTTACTAGCCCTGCTTAGCAGCCGTTTTGCCCCTGCACGCGATATTTCCTTCATCCACTGGTGGTGGTTTTTTACACTCACGCTAATCACGCATCCACTGCTTGATGCTCTGACCACCTATGGCACGCAGCTCTTCTGGCCGCTAGAAACATCACCGGTCGCTTGGCCGATTGTATTTATCATTGACCCGCTCTACACCCTGCCTCTTCTAATTGGTTTAATCGTAGGCATCGCGTCAAAACAGGTACAAAAGTACGCTACGGCCGCGCTGACTGTCTCAAGCGTTTACTTATTACTAGCAGCCGGAGCGAAGCTGAACATTGAGCACCGGCTGGCAACGGTTCTTGCCGAGATGGGGCTAGAGGAGGCGCCTTTACTGGTTCAACCAACCCCTTTTAACACGGTGCTATGGCGGGCTACCGTGGTCAATGAGGATCACTACTATGAAGGTCTGATTAGCGTATTTGATGGCAAGCGTCAGCCACGTTTGGAGCCGTTATACCGCAATATAGCGCTTGAAGAGAGTGCGTTGGCGGGCCCGCTTGGCCAGCGGCTAATGTGGTTTACTGGCCCTTTTTTGCGCTATGACACCATCAATATTGAGGGACATGAAACATTAATTGCTACCGATCTTCGGCTGGGCTATCCCGGCTTTCACCCGTTCAGCTTCACCCTCGCAGCGCTGCAGGATGACACATGGATACCTGTGGATGTCAGCGAGCAGATCGAGACCGCACGTGGGCTGCAGCTAAATATGCTGTCGCGTCTCGCAGCAAGGGCCGCTGGAGATGCCATGGCGCTTTGTGCAAGCGACTTTATCTCGCCTGAGTGGCGCGCTGACCCGCTTCAATACCACTGCTAAGCGGTGGCCACCGCACCGCTAGCAGTGATGGCTGATAGGCGCTGAAATAAAAGCTTAGGGGGCGATTCCCTGCCCACAACCACTGAACTGCTCACCTCCGTAGCTGAGCGTTACCCGCGCAGGGAAGGGAAAACCGCTCATATTGTCAAAGCAAGCGCCCGCTTCAATACGCACGCGAAAGAAAGGCTCAATGCGGGCGTTTTCAAGCACCACCCGGCCCGCTTCGTTGTCCATCACGCTCACCATATAGGGCAACTCAATACGCTCTTCGCCGTAGTTAAGCTCCAGGGTTAACGTGGGGGAATCGTGTGCGAGCGCTACCACCCAACCAGGCTCATTGCCATGCCCAAAAAACATAACGCCTGGACGCTCTGAACGAGTAAGAACGTTTCTCTCTTCGCCAAGGGTGCACTGCAGCTGGCCACGCGGTGTTTCTACCATGGCCTGGTTACCTCGATTCCAAAAACTGATACCGCCATCCTGGTAGCGAGCCCCATTGGCGACGACCGCTTGAGGCAGCTGCCAGGCACCGTGCAGCGACCAAAGCCGTAGGTCATTAGTATTCGTCGCTGTCACTAAATTCTGGTCAGCGGGCTGACAGTGCCAGCCCTGGTACTGCTCGGCGTTTCCAGCAAAAAGTACCGAGGGCAGCAATGGGGCACTGCTGTTAACGGTCATTGTGCCAGACTCGTCTGCTGGTGAAGACGTAGAGGCACAGCCGGTGAGTGCCATCAAACAAGCACCCACAGCGGCTAGTCGAAGGGGGGTAAAAAACGTCATCTCTCAAGGCTCCCTGCGCGCGTGATTTATTGTGTAATGCACTAGCTTCGCTTAAAGGCGTGTAGATCCTGCGGATCAAAGGTATCAAACCTGGACGGCAATCCCAATGCTGCCCGTTTTTCCGCCAAGTGATGTTTCTCGGCCAGCCACGTGGGGTCTTGAGAGGGCTCACGACCATTTAGCTCGGCTAGCTGCGTTATCCCTTGATGGTAAAAGGTCACGATATTAAGCGCGGCTTGATTATCGTCTTCAAGTGCACGCCTAAGCGTAGGTAAATACCCCCTGATTTGCGACAGGTGTTGCTTTAACTGCCATACATAGCGCATCTCGGTCATCCAGGGCCGTTCGCGCAGTACCGCAAAGAGTGCGCTGGTGGCTAGAAGTCCCAGGAAGATACCCAACGCGTAGAGCCATAAGCTGCTGCCCAGGGCAGAGGTCAGCAGCATGGAAAACAGCATTCCAAAAATGGCCAGCTGGCCCGCCATCGCAAAGCTAATCATACGCGCCTTACGGCGGTAGCGTTGTACATCATGCGGCTCAAGGGTAAACACCATGGCCAACCTCGCAATCCAAATGAGTGCTCTATAATACGGGGCTGACCAACGCAAACAAGCCTGAGTCGCTTAATGTGAGCTTAATCGTTCTGCGGCCATTTTTAACAACCGCTCGGTTGCCTCCCAGCCAACACAGGCGTCGGTTACCGAGACACCGTAACGCAGTGCGCTAGGATTCAACGGCTGCTTGCCCTCAAACAGGTGGCTTTCAAGCATCAAGGCGACTAGATTGGCGTTGCCCGCCTGCCGCTGAGCCAGTACATCCAGCATTACTTCATTCTGGCGACGATGATCTTTACGTGCATTGGCGTGGCTACAGTCGACCATTAAACGTGGGTTCTGACTCGCCTCATGCAGCGCCTTAACCGCTGCCTGAACATGCGCCGCCTGATAGTTCGGCTCGCCATGCCCACCGCGAAGCACGACATGCGTATGAGGGTTACCGGCTGTTTGCTGCATGATGGGACGTCCATGGCTGTCCTGAGCAAAGCGCTGATGCCCATGAGCGGCAGCTTGTATTGCGTCAATCGCGACCTGTACATCACCGCTGGTGGCATTTTTGAATCCGACCGCCGCGGCCAAGTCACTGGCCAGCTCACGGTGCAGTTGCGACTCTGTCGTGCGCGCACCAATCGCTACCCAACTTAAGAGGTCATCCAGGTAGGGCGCGAGCATGGGCTGAAGCAGCTCGGTGGCCACCGGCAGGCCTCGGGCGGCAACGGCATGCATCAATTCACGAGAGAGGGTAATGCCCTTGGGCATATCACCACGACCATCTAAATCAGGGTCATAGGCCAGCCCTTTCCAGCCAACCGTCGTGCGCGGCTTTTCAACGTAAACCCGCATTACCGGTAAAATCTGCTCATCCACCTGTTCACTTAGCGCCGCCAAACGGTCAGCGTACTCAAGCGCTGCGTCCGGGTCATGGATAGAACAGGGGCCTACCACCACCAATAATCTTTTATCCTGACCACTTAATATTTTCTGAACCGCTTCTCGCTGTTGAGAAATTTGCTGGCCTAACCGAGCATCAACGGCAACGCTTTGGCGTAACTCGGCGGGTGTTGGTAAGTGATTAACAGGGCTGGGCGTACTGTCGCCAAGGGGTTTGGCGTTAGCATTCTTGATCGGGGCTAGGCTTGCCTGGGCATTCATCATTAACTCTCCGGTATCACATGACATCGTTGATTGGCGTTACCACCCAAACGGGCACGGTCGGAGGTGGCAGCTTGCACCGACCGCGCGTCGCTAAATCGCCAGCCATAGCCCACATAGCCGGTAGCGATAGTGACGTTATAAGCGCGATACATCATGGTGAAGCTCCTTAATGAAATTCCTATGGCAAAAGCCGTTAAACGCAAAAAGCCCCAGCGGGGTTACCAACCGGGGCTTGAAGATTCGGCAGGCAACCTGGAAGGTGTGCCTGGTAGCGCGACGTTAACCGTCGGCCGCGGGCACACCGTGGCTAAACCAATATCCAAAATAGGCCACAACGCTCATGCACACACTAACCGCCATAAAAGGCAGGCGGTTAGCAGTGTGGAAAGGCGCTTGTGTGTGCATATTTTTCCTAGTGATTGGTAAGCCAAGGGGCCGCGAAAAGTCGTTTTAAAAAATGTATATCTTTATCCTGCCCTTAAGCTTGGCAAATGGCAACTGTTGATTAATAAACAGCGCCATAGCCAAAAGTGACAGACTAACACCGTGGGTCAATCACCCACGCGGCGCATAAGCAAATACGTCGGAAAAAACCCGCTCACTCACCACGCCTTTGGCTTCCAACACATCCAGGCAGGCGTATACCATGCCGGGCGAGCCGGAGAGATACACGTCATAATCGCTGAACGTCAGCGTCGCTTTCTCCAGTACAAGATCAACCCGGCCCTGATGATGATGAATACGCTCGCCGCTTGCCAAAGGCTCGGTTAGCGGAAACTCGGTGACCGCTTTAAACGTTACATTGGGATAGCGCTGCGCCCACTCAGTCGCCAGGCTTTCAGCGTAAAGGTCGCGATGCTCACGGGCAGCCCACCAGAGTGAGATTGGCCGCTCAGGCTGGTCACGCAGGGTGGCCTCAACAATCGCTTTCATTTGTGAAAACCCTGTGCCGGCAGCAATCAGTAGCAGCGGACGCTCGCTTTGCGCGTCAACCACACATTCACCGCCGGGCAAGCGCAGCGTTAGCTGATTGGCAACCTGGAGCAGATTTCGAAGTCGTACTGAATTATCGCGCTCAGGCCAGTGCTGAATATGCAGTTCAATGACGCCATCGCCCTGCTCGGCACTGGCAATTGAAAAGGGCACCCAGGTATTGTCATCCAATTTAAGTTCTAGATATTGCCCAGGCGCATGCTGCATTGATTCTGCGCGCCCTTTTAGCGTCACGCCAAATACGTCAGGATTTAAATCCTCAACGGCCGTTACCTGGCAGGTTAACGTCCTTGCGCTCATGAAAACCTCTATATGAAAAATCGATCAACGTGCGCCGCTAAACTTGACTACCTTCTTAACTGCCATGCCGCGGTGCTGGCAGAGGAATACCGATTCCCAGCTCTTCCCACCGCTCGTCAACGCGCTTTTTGACCGTATCGTCCATCACGATGGGTGTGCCCCACTCACGGTCCGTTTCGCCTGGCCATTTGTTGGTCGCATCGAGCCCCATTTTGGAACCCAAGCCAGAGACGGGCGAGGCGAAATCCAGATAATCGATAGGCGTATTCTCAACCATCACGGTATCTCGCGCCGGGTCCATACGCGTGGTAATCGCCCAGATCACGTCTTCCCAGTTGCGCGCATCAACGTCGTCATCCAGCACAATCACGAACTTGGTGTACATGAACTGACGTAAAAAGCTCCATACCCCCATCATCACGCGCTTGGCGTGACCTGGGTACTGCTTTTTCATGGTGACAACCGCCATGCGATACGAGCAGCCTTCAGGCGGCAGGTAAAAGTCGACAATTTCAGGAAACTGCTTGCAGAGTATCGGCACAAACACTTCGTTGAGTGCCAACCCAAGAACGGCAGGCTCATCCGGTGGTCGCCCGGTATAGGTGGAGTGATATATCGCATCCCGACGCATGGTCATACGCGTTACCGTAAAGACCGGGAAGTGATCCACCTCGTTGTAATAGCCGGTGTGATCACCGTACGGGCCTTCCGGTGCCATATCATCAGGATAGATAACCCCTTCCAGAATAATCTCACTGGAGGCAGGCACTTCAAGGTCTGAATGGCCGCACTTAACAAGTTCGGTACGCGAGCCGCGCAGAAGCCCGGCAAACGCATATTCGGAGAGTGAGTCAGGAACGGGGGTAACGGCCGCCAGGATTGTGGCCGGGTCGGCACCCAGCGCCACGGCAACCGGGAAAGGTTCGCCTGGATGCGCTTGTTGAAACTCCTGGAAATCCAGCGCGCCGCCACGGTGGGAGAGCCAGCGCATGATCAGGCGGTTTTTGCCGATCTTTTGCTGCCGGTAAATCCCCAGGTTCTGACGCTTTTTATGCGGGCCTCGGGTAATGACCAGCGGCCATGTCACCAAAGGCGCCGCATCGCCCGGCCAGCAGTGCTGAATAGGCAGGCGGTCAAGATCAACCTCGTCACCTTCAAAAACGACTTCCTGCACAGGCGCCCGCTTAACGGTTTTAGGCCCCATGCTAAGCACTTGTTTGAAGATAGGCAGCTTATCCCAGGCATCTTTCAACCCCTTGGGCGGATCTGGCTCTTTTAAAAAGGCCAGCAGCTTACCCACTTCACGCAGCGCTTCGACCGACTCCTGCCCCATTCCTAGTGCCACGCGCTTTGGCGTACCGAAAAGATTGCCCAGCAGCGGCATATCATGGCCCTTCACATTCTCAAACAAGAGTGCCGGGCCACCGGCACGCAGCGTGCGGTCGCAAATTTCGGTGATTTCCAGGTAAGGATCGACTTCGGCTTGGATACGCTTGAGTTCACCGCGCGCTTCCAGCGCCGCGATGAAGTCGCGCAAGTCGTTATACTTCAAGACACACTCCCCGATAGGCTTACGCCGCTATGCAAGTATTAATCAACCCTAGCGGCGTTTCATCGCTTCAAAGAATTCAAGATTCGTCTTGGTATCCTTCAGACGATCAATCAGGAATTCCGTGGCAGCCGTGTCTTCCATCGGGTTGAGCAGCTTGCGCAAAATCCACATGCGCTGCATCTCTTCCTCAGACGCCAGCAGATCTTCACGCCGCGTGCCGCTGCGACGAATGTTGATTGCCGGGAAGACGCGCCTTTCCGCCAGCTTGCGATCAAGGTGCGCTTCCATATTACCGGTACCCTTGAACTCTTCGAAAATGACTTCATCCATCTTCGAACCGGTATCCACAAGGGCCGTGGCAATAATGGTCAGGCTGCCACCTTCTTCGATATTACGCGCCGCACCGAAGAAGCGCTTAGGCTTCTCAAGCGCATGCGCGTCGACACCACCGGTAAGCACTTTACCGGAGCTCGGCACGACGGTGTTGTAGGCACGGGCCAAGCGGGTAATCGAGTCCAGCAGGATGACCACGTCTTTCTTGTGTTCAACCAACCGCTTGGCTTTTTCGATAACCATTTCAGCGACCTGAACGTGGCGCGCCGGCGGCTCATCAAAAGTGGAAGCCACGACTTCACCGCGTACGGTACGCGACATTTCGGTAACTTCCTCCGGGCGCTCATCGATCAACAGTACGATCAGATGGCACTCAGGGTTGTTGCGCGTAATCGAGGTGGCGATGTTCTGCAACATCAGTGTCTTACCCGCTTTAGGCGGAGACACCAGCAGGCCACGCTGACCTTTACCAATCGGCGCAGTCAGGTCGATGATACGGGCCGTAAGATCTTCGGTGGAACCGTTGCCGATTTCCATCCGCATGCGGTCATCCGGGAACAGCGGCGTTAAGTTCTCAAAGAGAATCTTGTGCTTGGCATTTTCCGGACGGTCAAAGTTGATCTGGCTAACTTTGAGCAGGGCAAAGTAGCGCTCGCCTTCTTTGGGCGGGCGAATTTTGCCGGAAATGGAGTCGCCTTTACGCAGGTTAAAGCGGCGAATCTGCGAGGGCGATACGTAGATATCGTCCGGTCCGGCGAGATACGAGCTGTCGGCGCTGCGCAGGAAGCCAAAGCCATCCTGAAGAATTTCCAGTACACCGTCGCCGTAAATATCCTCACCGCTTTTAGCGTGTCGTTTGAGGATGGCGAAAATGATGTCCTGCTTGCGCGAACGGGCCAGGTTATCGATACCCATTTCGCGGGCGATATCGAGCAGCTCGGGAACGGTTTTTTGCTTGAGTTCAGTGAGATTCATCGGTGTGTTAGAAAGTTGCTCTGGAAGCTAGGCGCAAGGCGCCAGAATAAGACAGGAGGCGTAGCACGTACTGATATGGCTAGGCGCCGTGTGATGCGTTCAGATCCCGATAAAGCACGTACTCGATGGTAAGCCGCTGGGCATGTGCAAACTCATGGCGTTGGTGCAATGAGGCATATGAGTTATTGCTCAGTTCGAGGGTACATGCAGCTGTTTGCTCTGATTAGCATAAGGAAAGAACCAATCAGCGGGTCATCTGACGACTTGGAAATATGGCTGATGCTATATGGATAAGCAGTATCTTGTTAACATGCTGGATAAGCGTTAGTTAGTCAACATGCGCAGCACAATCATCGCGTGCTTAGCCAAGGTAAGTACAGCATTAAATAAATACGACGTTCAATAAGTCCCGGTAATACCAAGAAAACCTAGTACCAGGAAAGCTTAGCACCAAGACAACTGAATCGACACGCTATCAACGATCTCTTGTCAGCAGAGCTATTTCTAGTAATTTTTGGGTAATTTCTAGCAATCAGCCCTGTAGCAGGCAAGGTCGAGTCAGGCCTGTAGTTCGATGGTAGTCAAGGCCCGCGATAAACGCAAGTCTTTGCCAATTGACAATAGCCCAAGTGCACCGCAACCTTGGCAAAGCCAATACGAAGGATAGCTCATGCCCAAGGACATTTCACCTCCTGTTAGCGAACTGGAAAACGCAGTACCACAGCGGCTAGCCGCCATTGACCTCGGCTCCAACAGTTTTCACCTTCTGGTAGCCAACTATCAAAATGAGCGTCTACAAGTCGTTGCTCGATTGGGTGAAAAAGTCCAACTGGCGGCTGGACTGGATGAAGAAGGCAAGCTTAACGAAGCAGCCATTCAGCGCGCCCTGGATTGCCTGGGTCGCTTCGCGCCGTTTTTAAGCGATATTGAGAGCGCAAACCTGCGTATCGTGGGCACCAACGCCCTGCGTGACGCCCACAATAGCCAAGCGTTTATTGAACGGGCTGAAACACAGCTTGGTCACCCCATCGAAATTATTGCGGGCCGTGAAGAGGCCCGGCTTATCTATCTAGGGGCTGCTCATGCCTTGGCCGAAAACGGACGCCGCTTGATTGTCGATATTGGTGGCGGCTCAACAGAATTTATCATTGGTGAGGAGTTTGAGCCCAATGCGCTGGAAAGCCTGCGCATGGGCTGTGTGACCTTTACCAGCCGCTACTTTCCTGACGGCGAGATTAGTGAAAAGCGCATGCGCCGCGCCGAACTGGCCGCGTTATCAGAACTTGCCCATATCCAGCGCCCCTACCTACGCCTTGGCTGGGAAGACCCGGTAGGCTCCAGTGGCACTATTAAAGCAGTAGCCAGCGTTCTTCTCGCCTACGGCGACACACCCACTGAAGGTGTGATTACGCGTAGCGGGCTCAAAAAACTGCGTGAGCGCCTGCTCAAGTGCAAACAGCTGGACAAAGTCGAGCTCGACGGGCTAAAGCCTGACCGCGCACGAGTTTTCCCTGCTGGGGTGGCCATTTTAAGTGCCATCTTCGAGGCATTTGATCTGAATCAAATGCGTTTTGCCGACGGCGCCCTGCGCGAGGGTGTGCTCTATGATATGGCTGGACGCAATAGCGCAGAAGACACGCGCTCCAAAAGCCTTGACGTTCTCCAGCGCATTTACGACGTGGATACCCGACAGGCCGATAACGTGGCCGAGACCGCACTACGTCTGTTTAAGCAGGTGCAAGGCGCCTGGTCGCTCACCCATGAACACCGTTACTATCTTCAGTGGGCCAGCCATGTACACGAAATTGGCTTGGCTATTTCCCATAGCCAGTTTCATCGCCATGGCGCTTACCTGCTGGAAAACTCTGATCTGGCGGGTTTTTCACGTCCGGAGCAGCATCAGCTGGCCTTTCTAGTGCGTGCCCATCGGCGTAAATTCCCGCTCAAGGAGTGGCAGGCGCTCCCCAAGGCGCAGCACACGCACAGCATACGGCTTGCCCTATTGCTGCGCCTGGCAGTACTGATTAACCACTCACGCCCCGAAAACGCCCCGCCCTTGCCGAACATTAGTGTTGATGCCGACAGCTTAACGCTGGCACTGCCCGCCAGCGATGAACCAACGCTACTCAGCACCGATATTGAGCAGGAGCAGGCTTATATGGATGCCGCAGGCTTCACTCTGAACGTCGTACAGGAAGGCTAAGAGAGGCAGACGGGCGCACCGCCTACGAGACAAACCTTACGTTAGCCGCTTTCCAGAGCACTCTGGCAGGCGGCTGAACCACGCCAAGGCAAGTGTCTTCCGCCATGACCATCACCAGCCGCTCGCGCTCCCATGGGGGAATTTGGGCCTCCTGAAGCAGCCTTTTAACGTCTCGGCGCCCTCGCTCGGCAAGCGCAATCACTTCACCTCCCTGGCGCCAGCGCAACGTTAACGGCGTCTCGGACTTCAACGAGAGCTCCAGCGCACCTAGCGGTGTTGCTTGCCCTGCCCTGCCATCCCAGGCACACTGCCAAGCCGGTAGCGGCTCAAGCGGCGCCATTAGATAAAGCCGCTGTTGCCATACCCGAGCCTCGGCTCCTGGCCACGTGACGTGTACACCAGCATCCGGTGCGGCCGTTAATTGATCAAGCAGCGTCTCAAGGCGACGCTGAGGCGGGGTCGGCAATAATCGCTGTTGGCACCAGGAGCGTACCAGCAACCGCTGGCGAGGCCGTGAGCGCGTGGCCAACGCAAGGGCATCAATACTCTCCAAATCGGTGCTGTTAGCATCTGTGCGAAGCGTCTCCAATTCCGCTTGAGCATACTCACTGAGCAGTGCATCCGCTTCCCCGGCATGCTTAGCGCTATGGGAAAACGCGCCAGCCATTTCGGGCCAGCGCGCTTTGAGAAGAGGCAACACGTCATGACGCAGGCGGTTACGATCAAGCGTGACATCGCTATTAGTGGGGTCTTCGCGCCATTCAAGGCCGATTTGATGCGCTCGCCCCTCCAGGCAGCGCCGGGCAATCGAGAGCCAGGGCCGAACGAAGGTAAGGCCGTGTGCATGACGACAGTGTGGCATTCCCGCTAACCCGCGAATACCGCTTCCCCGCAGGGCAGCCAGCAGAAACGTTTCCGCTTGATCATCCTGATGTTGGGCCAGCCAAACGGTGCCCCCTGAGGGGACATGTTCATGAAACGCAGCATAGCGCGCCTGACGCGCTGCCGCCTCAATACCGCCAGCGGCGTCAACCGTTACGCGCACCACACTAAGCGGCACGCCAAGCTGCTTGCAAAGCGCTTGGCAGTACTGCTCAAAGTCATCGGCAGCGGCCTGCAGGCCATGATGAATATGGATGGCGCGCAGTGGGCGATTGGCCTGACGGCAAACAGAAACTGCCAGCGTCAGCAATAAGGCGGAATCGAGCCCCCCGGAAAGCGCGACCCAAATAGAGCGCCCCGGTGGGGTTTCCACCAGGGCGTCGTTTAACAGGCGTTCAAGCTGATTAGGCAGTTGGGGCGCCATAGCTCATTAAACGCTTATAACGGCGCTCCAGCAGGGCATCTGTATCCAGTGCCTGAAGGCGCTCAAGGCCCTCGGTGACGATCTCTTTAACACGCTCCGCCGTCGTCATCGGATGACGATGCGCACCGCCTAGCGGCTCTTTAATCAGCCCATCTACAAAGCCAAGCTCTTTTAAGCGCTCTGCGGTGATCCCCATTGCCTGGGCCGCATCAGAGGCTCTTTCAGCACTTTTCCAGAGAATAGACGCACAGCCTTCTGGTGAAATAACCGAATAGGTGGAGTACTGAAGCATGTACAGCTCATCGCATACGCCGATCGCCAATGCCCCACCGGAGCCGCCTTCGCCAACAACCGTTGATATAATCGGTGTTTTTAAGCGCGACATGACCGCCAGGTTGTAGGCAATCGCTTCACTCTGACCACGCTCTTCCGCGTCAATGCCTGGATAAGCACCGGGGGTATCGATAAAGGTTAAAATCGGCATTTTGAAGCGTTCGGCCATTTCCATCAGACGACACGCTTTACGATAACCTTCAGGGCGAGGCATACCGAAGTTACGGCGCACCTTCTCTTTAACATCGCGTCCTTTCTGGTGGCCGATCACCATTACCGGCTTATCATTCAAGCGCGCAACGCCGCCTACCAGGGCAGCGTCATCAGCGAAGTTACGGTCGCCATGTAGCTCGTCAAAGTCGCTAAACATATGCTCAAGATAGTCGAGCGTATAAGGGCGCTGAGGATGACGCGATAGCTGAGAGACCTGCCAGGGAGTCAAATCCTTGAAGATCGATTCGGTCAGCTTACGACTTTTCTCCTCCAGCCGGGATATCTCATCGGAGAGATTAACGCTGTCGGAGCTAACCAAACGCAGCTCCTCAATTTTTGCCTGAAGCTCGGCAATGGGCTGTTCAAAATCGAGATAATTGGGATTCATCGGCTCTGCCTGTAAGCTGCCTATAAAAAAGGCCTTGTCGAAACGAGTATCTAATAGACGTATTATCGCATCCTGACCCTGCCACGCAAGGCAGGGTCTGCTCAATTACGCTACCCAACCGTCTTACGGTCAGGTTTAGCGGTAACGTAGCTGAACCCCCGCCTGCCCTTCCACATCGCGCAACGCAAGCAGCAAGTCATCACTGGGCGCGACTTTCCATTCACCGGCAAGCTCCAGCCAGCCGACGGCTTGGGCATGGCGATACTGCAACCGCACCGGCAAACCGCCATTATCCCGGTAGGGCGCTAAACTATCACGCAGACTCTCGACCAAGCGGCCATTGATACGCTCGGCGTCCAGTGCAAGCTCAACGGCATCGCCATAGCGAATACGGGCAGTGACCATAGGCGTTACATCTTTTCCACGCAGTCTAAGCCCGCCGGAGAAATCGTCACTGGAAACTTCGCCTTCAACAATCAATACCTGGTCAGCTTCTATCTGACCACGCAACTGATCGAATAGCTCACCAAACAACGATGCTTCAATACGCCCGGTGCGATCATCCAGGGTGATAAACGCCATGGTATCGCCACGTTTGGACTTCATGGTACGCATCGCAACCACCAGCCCGGCCACCCGCTGAGGTTCCCGGGAGGGTTTTAAATCGCTAATGCGTGTTGATACAAAGCGTTTTAATTCACGCTCATATTCATCAATCGGATGCCCGGTAAGATAAAGACCGAGGGTATCTTTTTCGCCTGAAAGGCGCTCGCGGTCGGTCCATTCTCGCGCACCGAGGTACTCAGTGTAGACGTCGGGCGCTTCGTCTTCGGCATCAGCAAAGGCCTCGCCGAACATGTCCAGCATGCCCAAGCTCTGGTTGGTGTGGTTCTGGGCGGCAGCCTTCAGGGCATCTTCCATAGAGGCCGCCAGCACGGCCCGGTTAGGACCAAGATTATCCAGCGCCCCTGAGCGAATCAGCGCCTCAAGGGTGCGCTTGTTCATACGCTTAGGGTCAAGCCGACGGCAGAAATCGAACAGGTCGGTGAACGGCCCACCCGTCTGGCGCGCCTCGACAATTGCCCCGATGGGCCCCTCGCCCACCCCACGAATCGCACCCAAGCCGTAAACCACGCGCCCTTCGGTATCCACGGTAAATTTGTAGCCGCCTACATTCACGTCTGGCGGTGTAACGGTCAGTTTAAGGTTGCGGCACTCCTCGATTAACGGTACCACTTTATCCAGATTGTCCATCTCGGTAGACATAACCGCGGCCATAAATGGCCCTGGATAATGGGCTTTCAGCCACGCGGTCTGGTAAGACACCAGCGCGTAGGCGGCAGAGTGCGACTTGTTAAACCCGTAACCGGCGAACTTTTCCACCAGGTCAAAGATGTTACCGGCAAGATTCTTATCGATACCGTTGGCCGCACAACCCTCCATGAAGCCATCGCGCTGCTTGGCCATCTCTTCGGGCTTTTTCTTACCCATTGCTCGGCGCAGCATATCGGCCTGGCCCAGCGAGTAGCCTGCCATTACCTGAGCGATCTGCATGACCTGCTCTTGGTAAAGGATAATACCGTAGGTAGGCGACAACACCGGTTTTAACAGCTCGTGCTGGTAATCCGGGTGTGGATAAGATACTTCGGCACGGCCATGCTTACGGTTGATAAAGTCATCGACCATGCCTGACTGCAGCGGGCCGGGGCGGAACAGCGCCACCAGAGCGATCATGTCGTCCAGCGAGTCCGGTAGCAGGCGCTTGATCAACTCCTTCATGCCGCGGGACTCAAGCTGGAAAACGGCGGTAGTTTCAGCACGCTTGAGCATCTCAAACGTTTTGCCATCATCCAGCGGAATCGCATCAATGTTCAGCGGTTCCTGGCCATTCACACCGCGAACCTTATCGACCATCTCAAGCGCCCAGTCGATAATGGTCAGCGTACGCAGACCCAAAAAGTCGAACTTGACCAGCCCGGCGTCTTCGATATCGTTTTTATCGAACTGAACTACCAGCCCATTGCCGTTTTCATCGCATAACAAAGGCGAAAAATCGGTCAGCTTGGTAGGAGCAATCACCACGCCGCCCGCGTGCTTGCCGGTACCGCGCGTCGTGCCCTCAAGCTTGAGGGCCATTTCCCAGATCTCTTCAGCTTCTTCGTCGTTAGCAATGAACTCTTTAAGCGCGGGCTCCTGCTCGATCGCCTTGCCAAGCGTCATGCCCACTTCAAACGGGATCAGCTTGGAGAGCTTGTCACCCAGTGAGTACGGTCGGCCCTGAGCACGTGCCACGTCGCGCACCACAGCTTTGGCCGCCATGGTGCCGAAGGTAACAATCTGCGATACCGCGTCGCGCCCGTAGCGCTCGGCCACGTACTCAATCACCTTGTCGCGTTTTTCCATGCAGAAATCGACGTCAAAGTCGGGCATGGAGACACGTTCAGGGTTCAAAAAGCGCTCGAAAAGGAGGTCGTAGCCGATGGGGTCAAGATCGGTAATCTTTTGCGCGTAGGCGACCAAGGAGCCCGCACCGGAACCCCGTCCCGGCCCGACCGGCACGTTGTTGTCCTTGGCCCACTGAATGAAGTCCATTACGATCAGAAAGTAGCCAGGGAAGCCCATCTGAATAATAACGTTAAGTTCAAACTCAAGCCGGTCGCGGTAACGCTGGTCAATTTCCTTGTATTCGTCACTTTCGCGCGGGTAGCGCTCGACAGGAAACAGGAAGTTCAGACGATCCGTCAGGCCGTCGTGGGAGACCTTGCGGAAAAACTCATCCTGGGTCATTCCCTCGGGGATTTCGAACTCAGGCAAAAATATCTCACCCAGGCGTACATCCACGCTGCAGCGCTCAGCAATCATCACGCTGTTTTCCAGCGCCTCGGGGATATCCGAGAACAGTGCGGCCATCTCGTCCGGGCTTTTTAAATACTGCTCTTCGGTGTAGCGGCGTTCACGGCGGGGGTCATCCAGCGCCTTGCCTTCACCAATGGCGACGCGCGTTTCATGCGCCCAGAAATCCTCCCGCTCAAGAAAGCGTACGTCATTGGTAGCCACCACTGGCGTGCCGGTATCGATGGCAAGCTTGACGCTGGCATGCACGCACGCCTCTTCAAGCGGACGCCCGGTACGAATCAGCTCCAGATAGAAACGATCCGGAAAGGCAACCTGCCACTCTTCAAGCAGCTGACGCGCTTCACGCTCATGATCGGAGAGCAGATGGCGGCCAATCTCGCCCTCCCGCGCCCCGGAAAGCGCAATCAGGCCTTCACTTTGTTCAAGCACCCAGCGCTTATCTAAAATGGCCCGCCCCTGACGCTGGCCGTGGGTCCAGCCCTTGGAGATCAGCTCGGTCAGGTTGCGATAGCCGACATCGTTCATCGCCAGCAGCGTTATACGGTAAGGATGTGACTCATCGTGGGGATTAAAGAGCCATAAGTCGCTGCCAATAATGGGCTTGAGTGCGGCCCCTTGAGCGGCTTTGTAAAACTTCACCAGGCCGAACAGATTTGTTTCGTCGGTTAGCGCCAATGCCGGCATGCCGCGATCAAAGGTAGTGCTGACCAACGACTTAAGTTTTACCAAGCCGTCGACCAGGGAGTATTCACTGTGCAAACGTAGATGAACAAACGGTACCGTCATGACACTCTCGGTAGAATCTCGGTAAAAAGAAATGAACTAACGTTAATTAACGCAGCGACAGCACTTAAATGAGTGCTAGTTGACGCTGGACGGGGGCGAAGCTTCGGCGGTGCTCCTCAAGCGGCCCGTGAGCGGATAGCGCCTCAAGATGCTCTTTCGTTGGGTAGCCTTTGTGGCGTGCAAAGCCGTACTCAGGATAGCGCATATCCAGCGCAACCATCTGGGCATCGCGCGCGACCTTGGCAAGAATCGACGCCGCAGCAATGGCGGGATGGCGCGCATCGCCTTTGACCACTGCTTGCCCCGGCAAACTATGTCCCGGCAAACGGTTACCGTCCACCAGCAAGTACTCAGCCGCAGGGGCTAAACCGTCAATCGCACGGCGCATTGCCAAGTGCGTGGCGTGGTAAATATTGAACTGATCGACTTCGGCAGCGCTTGCCTCAGCGACCACAAAGGCTAACGCCTGCTCGCGTATCAACACATCTAACGCTTCACGCTTACGGGCGGTGAGCTTTTTAGAGTCAGTCAGACCGTCAATGGGGCGTGCTGGGTCCAGAATCACCGCCGCGGCCACGACGCTACCGATTAACGGCCCACGCCCAACCTCGTCGACCCCCGCCAAGCGCTCGCCCACATAGGCGATCTCAAGCGGCGGAAAATCGCCTGGTTTAGCGGGCATTGTAGCGCTCCAGTGGCTGGCCTAATGCGATAGCCGTGATTGCCTCAGCGGCGCGTCGACTGGCGTTGCGCTGCAAGTCGGCGTGCATCGCCGCAAAGCGTGCCTCTAACGCCAATCGTGCTTCGTGATCGCTAAGCAACTCGTGAAGCTGGTCTGCGATAGCTTCAGGTGTCGCCGCGTCCTGAATAAGCTCAGGCACCACGCTTTGCTGCGCGATCAGATTGGGTAGCGATACCCACTGGGTTTTCACCATACGCTTGGCGAGCCAATGCGTGGCCGGCGCCATCTTGTACGCAACCAGCATCGCCCGGTGACACAGCATGGCTTCAAGCGCGGCGGTCCCTGACGCCAGGAGCACGGCATCACTGGCAACCATTGCCTCTCGCGCTTGGCCATTTAACAGCTGTACACGCTCGGCAAGCGTTGGATAGTGAGACAAGAGCGCCTGAATTTCGTCATGACGCAGCGCTGAGGCAGCCGGAATCAAAACCTTTAGCGTGGCATGGCGCTGGCACAGCAGCTCAGCGGCGGCTAAAAACGTATGACCCAGAAAACGTATTTCGTTGCTGCGCGAGCCTGGCAATAAAGCAAGCACCAGCGCATCTGCATCAAGACCTAGTGCCTGGCGCGTTGCGATGCGGTCATTTTCAAGCGGCAGCTCGTCAGCAAGCGGGTGGCCCACAAACACGACAGGAACGTTATGGCGCAGGTAAAAATCCGCTTCAAAGGGTAGCAGGGTGAGCATGCCATCAACGGATTTGGCAATGCCTTTCACGCGACCCTGTCGCCACGCCCAAACTGAAGGACTGACGTAGTGGGCCGTTTTGATTCCGGCATTACGCAGCTGCTTTTCCAAGCCGAGCGTAAAATCAGGCGCGTCAATACCCACCATGATATCCGGCTGCCAGGCGAGCGCTTCGTGACGTAGCGTGCGGCGCACACTTACCAACTCAGGCAGGTGTTTGATGACCTCAACCAGCCCCATCACAGAAAGCGTTTCCAACGGAAAGCGGCTTTGCATCCCTTCAGCGATCATGCGTGGCCCACCAATCCCACGAAACTCAACCTCTGGATGGCGCGCCTTAAGCGCACGCATCAGGCCTGCTCCAAGGATATCCCCCGAAAGCTCGCCAGCCACCAGATAAACGCGCTGCAAAGTCATAAGCGAATGGACATGGTTAGCGCGTAATGCCGCGGGTCGAACGCTCGATAGAGTCAGCGAACTCAGTCACTTCCTCAATATCAAAGCTCGCACGCATCTCTTCAAGCGCTTGCTCGACGGTAAGCCCCTGGCGATAGACCATCTTATAGGCAGCGCTCAGCGCATTAATCGCCTCACGGCTAAAGCCGCGGCGTTTTAAGCCGACGAGGTTCAGGCCTCGCGCTTCTGCCGGGTTGCCGTTAATCATGACGTAGGCAGGCGTGTCTTTAGTGATAATAGAGCCACCGCCCGCCATGGCATGTTCACCAAAGTGACAAAATTGGTGCACGGCAGATAGGCCACCCAGGATAGCGTAATCACCCAGCGTTACGTGCCCGGCGAGCGTTACCTGGTTGGCGAGGATACAGTCATTGCCGATGACACAGTCATGGCCCACGTGTACGTAGGCCATAAACAGATTGCGGGAACCAATCGTCGTTTCACCACGGTCTTGTACCGTACCGCGGTGAAGCGTCACGCCTTCACGGATAACGTTATCGTCTCCCATGACAAGACGAGTAGGTTCACCAGCGTACTTTTTGTCCTGACAATCCTCACCTACCGAGGCGAACTGAAAAATACGCGTGCGCTTCCCCAACACAGTGGGTCCTTTGACCACTACGTGCGGGCCGATTATGGAGCCTTCGCCGATCGTGACGTTAGCCCCAATAACACTAAAAGGGCCAACCTCAACGTCATCTGCGAGCGTTGCTGTTGGGTCAACCAGTGCAGTAGGATGTATCAAGCAACCTTCCTCTCAGCACAAATAATTTCTGCTTCACAGGCCAGCTCTCCGTCAACCGTGGCGCGACACGCAAATTTCCAAATGCCCCGCTTGCCACGAATTACATTAGCCTCCAGTTGAAGCTGGTCACCTGGCATAACCGGGCGCTTGAAACGCACATTGTCGCTACCCACCAGGTAGTACACGTAGCCATCCGCTGGCAGCTTGTTAACTGTTTTAAAGCCTAAAATACCGCAAACCTGGGCCAGTGCTTCGACTACCAGCACACCCGGCATAATAGGATGATGTGGGAAGTGGCCGTTGAAAAAAGGCTCGTTAATACTAACGTTTTTGAACGCAACGATGGATTCGCCCACAGTTAATGCTGTTACTCGATCCACCAATAAAAACGGATAGCGGTGGGGCAAGTATTCGCGAATTTCGTTAATATCCATAACCATCGTAACGACCTCAAAATGAAAAACGCCTGATAGGCATCAGGCAAATACCAGCACTTTGTCTGGTTAAAGGGCAAGGAATTATACCCTGCCGCCCTCTCGTCTCAAGCTACTTACTTAGTAAACAATATGGCTTTTAGGCGTCACGCGTCGTTTTTTCCAGCCGAGACAACCGCTTGGCTATATCATCCAACTGCTTAAACCGCACCGCATTTTTACGCCACTGCGAATTACTCATTGCCCCCGTACCTGACGAGTAGACGCCGGGAGTATGAATCGAGTTGGTCACAAGACTCATCCCGGTGACCTGAACACCATCACAAATCGTTAGGTGGCCTGATAATCCAACGCCCCCTCCCAACATGCAGTGCTTGCCTACTTTGGTGGACCCTGCAATACCGACACAGCCTGCCAAAGCACTATGGGCACCAATAGTGACGTTATGAGCGATTTGTACCTGACTATCGATTTTAACGTCATCGCCAATCAGGGTATCGCCTAGCGCACCACGGTCAATGCTGGAGCAACTGCCCACTTCGACATTATCACCCAGCACAACGCCACCTAACTGGGCAATTTTGTGCCAACCTTCACCGTCGTGGGCAAATCCAAAACCGTCTCCACCAATCACACAACCACTTTGTAAAATGACCCGTTTGCCAATAATCACGCCATGACACACGGTCACATTGGCATGCAGCCGAGTATTTTCGCCTATAACGCTATCAGCGCCGACGACACTACCAGCACCCACCACAACGTGGTCACCCAGTGTTACGCCCGCTTCTACTACGGCGTGGGCCTGGATCGAGACGCCTTCACCCAACGTTACGCTGTCGGCAACGACCGCGGTGGGATGAATTCCCGCCTTATCACGTGCAGGCAGTGGGTCAAATAACTGAGAGAGTTTGGCATACCCCAGATAGGGGTTTTCCATCTCAAGCTTTGGCACCGGGCAGCTCTTGCCATGCTCAGGGTGAAGCAGCACGGCTGCCGCCTGAGTGGTGGCCAAATCCTTGAGGTAAGCGCGATTTGTTAAAAAGGCCACTTGATCAGATGTGGCCTCTTTAAGTGTTGCTAAACCACGAATGGGTAGCGCGGCATCACCTTCAAAGGTGACCCCTAAATGGCGAGCAATGTCCGCAAGTGTAAGATGGTGAGATGCGTGCGTCATGGGAGCCCAATAAAGCAATAGTGCAGCACAGCTACACCGACAGTCATTAAAAATTAATTACATCGAATCAAATATTTGCGTAACTTCATCAGTCACATTAGGCAAATCAACCGAGGAATGAAGCACTCCTTGAGGCTCAACCAATACATCAATATTGTGACGGTTCAGCACTTGCTCCACCGCTTGCTCAAGCTTGAGTTCCGCACCTTCCAGAAACTGCTGTTCTGAACGCTGCTGAGCCTCCATAACATCACGACGTAACTGCTCAAAACGCGAACCTTTCTGCTGCAGCTCAGCGATCAGTGTTTCACGCTGCGACTGAGACATCGTTTCGCCTTCGCGCTGCAAGCGTTCTTGCAACTGCTGTAACTCATTTCCCAGGCTTTGGGCTTCACTCTGCTGACTGCCAATCTGGTTTTCCAGCTGATTTAGCGAGGTTTGAGCCGACTGGGTATTCATCAGCGCAGCTCGCCAATCCAGCACGGCAACCTCTGCAGCTTCTGCTGCATGAACCGGTAAAACAATCGCACCAAATAAGCACACGGCCGCTGTCAGTTTACGCATCGAGTCACTTCCTTATCATCAAGCGGGGGCGCTACCAAGGGCGCGCCCCTTTAGCAAAGTTAGAATGTTTGTCCCAGCGAGAACTGGAAGAACTGTGTGTCATCACCGCTTTTGTCTTTAAGCGGCTCCGCGATGCTAAAGGTCAGCGGGCCAACCGGTGTTAACCAGGAAAGGCCAACGCCCACACTATAGCGCAAATCGCCCAGGTCGACGCCAGAACTACACCGCTGACGATCCGCATCAGCTTCTAATACCTTGTAGCAGGAGCTCAAGAACGTATTACCGGCATCCAGGAACAGCGAAGGCTGCACAGAACGCTGGTTCTCTACAAAAGGCATGGGGAAGATAACTTCGGCACTACCTTCCACCAACACATTACCGCCCATTGTGCGATCACGCCCCCCTTCAACACCCGGCGTGGTAGCTTGCCCCAATGTATTGGATGTAAAGCCACGTACCGAACCTAAACCACCTGCGTAAAAATTCTCATAGAAGGGAAAAGGATCGTTTGAATCAAACGTATTGGCATAGCCAAGGTTACCGCTAAACTTAAGTGCCCAACTCTCGTCGTTATTGAGCGGGTATAGCTGCTGAGCCCGAGCGCGCAGCTTATAATACTCTGCATCGCTGCCCGGCACGCCGGTTTCAAGCGACAGGCGCTGATAGTTACCGGCTGTCGGCATCACGCCTCGGTTAAGGTTGTTACGCGTCCAGCTCGCCGTGAGTTTAAAGCTTTGAGCGCGCTCCCCCTCGTCATCCACATAGCGACGAATTTCTGACGCCGTATCGTTGTAGGTTTTGATTTTAAGCTCTTCAATGCTCGCCCCGAAGTTGAGGCGAGACAGCTCACTTACCGGATAGCCGAAGTTAATACCCGCACCATACGCATCGGTCGAGTAGGTAGAGATATCCGAGTCGGCGTAGTCCGTTTCACGGTAAAATACGTTGTAGCCGCGAGAAATACCGTCAAGTGTCCAGTAAGGATCCGTGAAGGCAAAGTTAACGCTGGTGAATGTGTCGCTGCGCTGCGCGCCAATATTGACCCGGTTACCCGTGCCCAGGAAGTTGTTTTGTGCCAGTCCAACCCCATAGATTACCCCAGCACTTTGCGAAAAGCCCACGCTGGCAGACACCGAGCCTGAGGGCTGCTCCTCCACGCGATAGGTGACATCCAACTGATCAGGCTGACCTGGTACCGGCTGGGTATCCACTTCGACCTGGCTAAAGAAGCCAAGCCGTTCAAGGCGCTGGCGCGACTGAGTAATTGAGTCGGTCGACGCGGGAGCGCCTTCCATTTGAATCATTTCCCGACGAAGCACTTCATCCTGGGTGGTGGTATTACCATAAAACTCAATACGTCGAACATAAGTGCGCTGACCAGGTTCAACCGCGATGACCAGGTCAACCGTTTCACCGTTATCCGCCATTTCAGGAATACCCTGAATATCGGCGAATGCAAAACCTTCAGCGCCCAAACGCTGGCGTAGCGCTTCGGTAGATGCGTTCACCTGACCACGAGAGAAAATGTCTCCGCTATGGATCTCCATTAGTTGGCGTGCTTCGCTTTCGCTGATTTGCATATCACCAACAAAGCGGACATCACCTACTCGATACTGGTTACCCTCATCAACATTAAGCGTAACAAATATTTCGGACTTTTCAGGCCCAATGGAAACTTGCGTGGAGGTAACATCAAAATTTACATAGCCACGATCAAGATAGAAGGTGCGAAGGCGCTCGATATCGCCCGATAAAGCTTCACGAGAGTACTCATCGCTTGAAAACCAGCCAAAGAAGCGCCCCGGCTTGTCGTTCAGCTCAAAAACATTGCGCAGCGTTTCATCGTCAAAATCCTGATTACCGACAATATTGATTTGACGAATCTTGGCTACTTCGCCTTCATTAATATTGATATTGACCTGTACACGCCCTTCATCAACCTGTTCAACCTCGGTCGTAATTCGAGCACTGTAGCGTCCCTGGCTCTGGTAAACACCTTCAAGCTCACGCTGAATCTCTTCAAGGGTCGAGAGTTGCAGCACTTGGCCTTCCGACAACCCTGACTGGCGTAAGCCGTTACGCAGGTCCTCTTCTGAAATCTGCTTATTGCCAGCGAGGTTCAAGCGCGCGATGGTCGATCGTTCAACGACCTGAATAACCAATACATCGCCTTCGCGAGCTAGTGAAACATCTTCAAATAAACCAGTGGCAAACAAATCGCGTGCGGCTGACGCTAGCTGCTGCTCGCTAACCCGATCATTAGTACTGACAGGAAACGCATTAAAGACCGATGCAGCGGATACCCGCTGCAGTCCTTCCACTCGAATGTCCGAAACATCAAAGGATTGTGCCTGGGCGCCGCTAGCGCCTACCAGCAAGAGTGCTGCCATTCCAAGGGTCTTGATTTTCATGCTGTCAGTTCGCTCGCGTTGGTCTGCCTATCACGTTAGATAAGCACCATATACATTTGTGCAGGCAGATGACAAGGCATCCTGCGCGCTACACGCGTCATTACCAAAGGCGCATCAGATCAAAATACAGAGCCATCACCATCAGGCCGCCAACCATGGCAAGCCCAATGCGCAATCCAATGGCTTGGGTTTGTTCAGAGACCGGCCGCCCACGTACGATTTCCAAGAAATAGTAAAGCAAGTGTCCACCATCGAGCACCGGAATAGGCAATAAATTAAGCACGCCAAGGCTGATGGACAAATACGCTAAAAAGCCTACAAATGCTTCCATTCCAGCACGGGCCGAATCACCCGAAATTTGCGCAATCGTAATAGGACCGGAAAGATTGGAAGGTGAAATCAAACCTACCAACATTTTACGAATCGCATCAACGGTTAATAAAATCATATCGCCGGTACGCGATAGCGCTTGTCCAACCGCTTCGATAGGCCCATAACGAATTTCGCGCTGTAGCGACTCAGGCCACGTTACCGACTCAACGCCTGCACCAATGTACCCAACCTCACCGCCACTCTCCAGCAGATTGCTGCCCGGCGTTAGTGTTAGTGTGCCCTGCTCGCCATTTCGCTCATAGGCTACGCTAAGCGTTTCACCCGCACTACGTCGGATCATAGTGACAAACTGCATCCAATCTTCCACAGGCATGTCGTCAATCGCAATAATATGATCGCCTGCTTGTAACCCCGCGTTTGCGGCAGCTTCGCCATCTACCACCTGGCCTAATACTGCTGGAAATTCTGGCTGCCAAGGCGTCATACCCAAGGATTGCAGTGGCTGGGGCGGGTCTTGGCGGGTCAGGTAGTTATCGACCTCCAGCGCGTAAGCTCGTTCACTGCTACTGCCCTCAGGCAACACATTGATGGCTAGCGAGCCGCTAAAACCAATCATAGAGATAAGCTTTAGATTGACCTCCTCCCAGGAGCGTACGGCATCATTTTGAATAGCGATAATTTCGTCGCCGTGGGCAAGGCCTGCTTCAGCTGCCGGCGAATCAGGCAGCACATCGCCCACCATGGGAGCGACCACGGTCGTCCCGGATACAAAGAGCGCCCAGTAGGCAACAATAGCCAACAGGAAATTTGCCAAAGGTCCAGCGGCAACAATGGCGATACGCTGCCATACCGTTTTGCGATTAAAGGCCTGGTCAAGCTGATCTTCCGGTACCGGCGCTTCACGCTCGTCCAGCATTTTGACATAGCCGCCCAGCGGAATGGCCGCTATCGCGTACTCCGTCCCCTGGCGGTCCACAGTGGACCATAGCGGTTTGCCAAAGCCCACCGAAAAACGCAACACCTTGACGCCACAGCGACGTGCCACCCAAAAGTGGCCAAACTCGTGAAAGGTAATCAACAAACCCAGCACGACGATGATCGCTAAAATGTTTTGTAACAGGCCCACAATAAACTCCCTGGCACCCTGCACATCAGCCGATGCTTAAGTGACCTACTTGCTTCTCAATATTCGGTACGGCACTGCCTAGCCTGCTTGTAACATGACCCTTTGTGCTGCCTGCTGACGCGCCCAGTGGTCTGCAGCCAAGATATTTTCAATCGTATCGGCGTTGCCTGCATAAGGCTGCGACACGACCTCTTCAACCACGTTGGCTATTTCACCAAAGCTGAGCCTTTCCGCCAGGAACGCCTCAACGGCGACTTCATTGGCTGCATTGAGAATAGCCGGCGCTGCACCGCCCTTCTGCATGGCTTCACGGGCCAAGCGTAGGCAAGGAAAGCGCGCTTCATCTGGTGCTTCAAAATCCAGCTGCGCGATCTGAAAAAGATCCAGGGTTTCTACACCGGCCTCAACGCGCTCGGGCCATGCCAGCCCATAGGCAATGGGTATACGCATATCCGGGTTGCCCAGTTGGGCGATGACAGAGCCATCAATGTACGCCGCCATGGAGTGAATCACACTCTGCGGATGCACTACCACCTGAATTTGCTCGGGCGTTGCATCAAACAGCCAGCACGCTTCAATTAATTCAAGGCCTTTGTTCATCATGGTGGCGCTATCAACCGAAATCTTGCGCCCCATCGACCAGTTAGGATGGGCACAGGCCTGGTCGGGCGTCGCATTGGCAACCTTGTCCGCACTCCAGGTGCGAAAAGGCCCGCCAGATGCTGTTAGCAGCAGCTGTCGAACGCCGTGACGCTCAAGCCCGCCGCGATGTTTTACCGGCAGGCACTGATAGATGGCATTATGCTCAGAATCGATGGGCAACAGCGTGGCGCCAGAGCGCTCAACCGCCTGCATGAACAGGGCACCGCTCATCACCAGCGCTTCTTTATTAGCAAGTAGCACGCGCTTGCCCGCTTCTGCAGCAGCCAGCGCAGGCAGCAGCCCCGCTGCCCCAACGATGGCGGCCATAACGGCATCCACACACGCCTCACGGGCAACCTGGCAGAGTGCTTCACGACCCGCCAGCACGACGGTCGGTTGGTCAGCTTCATCAAGTGCTTGGCGAAGCCATTGCGCATCGTCACTATGATCGAGTACCGCGATACGGGGACGATGAACCAGGCACTGATTCAGAAGCACTTCCCTGGAGGTATGGGCCGTCAACGCATACACCCGATAACGCTCGGGATGACGGGCGATGACATCCAAGGTGCTCACCCCGATAGAGCCGGTTGAGCCCAGCACGGTAATCCACTGGCAGGACGATTGACTCATAAGACAGTCACCTGCCCTTGAAGAACGGGCAAATAGAGCAGCGCAAAGAGCGGAATCGCCGCCGTCAAGCTATCAATCCGGTCCAGCACGCCGCCATGGCCCGGTAGCAGCTGGCTTGAGTCCTTGATGTCTCGGTAGCGTTTGAGCATGCTTTCCAGCAGATCACCCAGCACTGAAATAAGCGTGACAATAACGGTGACTACCACCAAGCCAACAGCTACACCCGGGGTTAACGACTGCCAAAAGGCGAAGACAAGCGCCAGTAGCGTGGTGGCAACAAGCCCACCAATAACGCCTTCCCAGGACTTACCGGGGCTGACCCTTGGGGCGAGCTTGCGCTTACCAAAACGACGCCCGGCAAAATAGGCGCCGATATCCGCCGCCCACACCAGCAATAATACAAACAACAGCCATACGCCGCCGCTATCGCGCAGAATATTAAAGCCGACCCAGCAGGGCAGCAGCACCCATAGCCCCATCGCCAAGCGGCGTGGCGTTGACTGCCACTGCTGTCCTTTTTCCGGGTAATGGGTCACCCAGTAAAGATTAACCAGCCAGCCAAGGGCGGCGCACCATAAAGGCCATACTGCAAACGCGGCACCGGTGAGCCACATCAGTAGCATCACCACCGCAAGCCCGGCGACCAGCTGAACACGCTGACGCTGCCGGATAACGCCTGCCAGGTTCGTCCACTCCCAGGCCCCAAGTAACACCATCAAAGCGGTAAAAAGCGCAAACGCGCCACCTTGCAATCCAAACAGACCAACCAGCACCAAGGGCGCCAGCCAGGCTACGGTTATAATCCGCTGTCTAAGCACCTTGCGCCTCTATTTGTTCGTCGGTCATGCCAAAACGCCGACGCCGCTGACAAAAGTCGTACAGCGCACTGTCCAGCGCATCGGCACCGAAGTCGGGCCAGAGTAAGGGCGAGAAATGCAGTTCAGCATACGCTAACTGCCACAGCATAAAATTCGACAATCGCTGTTCGCCACTTGTTCGGATACACAGGTCAACAGGAGGCACGTGGTCTGCTTCCATTGCCCTGTCAAAGCAGGCTTCATCGATATCGGCAGGCTGTAACTCACCGGCGGATACCTGCTCAGCCAAATGTCGCGCTGCGCGTGCAATGTCCCACTGCCCGCCGTAATTGGCAGCGATCACTAGGTGCATGCCGGTATTACCTTCGGTCAGCGCTTCTGCACGCTGTATATACTTCTGAATGGCGTGAGAGAAGCCACGCCGTTCACCAATAATCGTTAGCCGAATATTGCGCTCATTAAGCTTTTTAACTTCGCGCTTGAGCGCCATCAAAAAGAGCTCCATCAACGCATTCACTTCAGCAGCCGGACGTTTCCAGTTCTCGCTTGAAAAGGCAAACAGGCTCAGCGTACTTACCTGGCGTTCGGCTGCGCGCTGAATTACCGCTCTGACGGCTTCGACGCCTGCACGATGACCACGTACGCCAGAGAGGCCGCGGGCCTTTGCCCAGCGGTTATTGCCGTCCATTATGATCGCGACATGCGACGGCAGTGCTTCGCCCAGGCACTTGGGTGGCGTGCTTGCGTCGTCCGGCTGTTCTTGAGGAAACTGCGGTGACGTCATGAGGTCTCGCACAAAAGCTCAGTCATAGTAAAGCCATAGGCCTAGCGGGCAGCCTGGCTACCCGCAGCTAAATAAAAGGCAGGTGCTTATACCTGCATCAAGTCCTGCTCTTTCGCGGCAAGCGCTTTATCGACTTCGGCAATATATTTGTCGGTCAGCTTTTGGATTTCATCTTCACCCTGACGCTGATCGTCTTCGGTAATCTCTTTATCCTTTAGCAAGGATTTGAAATCACCGTTGGCATCGCGACGCACGTTACGCACAGCCACGCGAGCATTTTCAGCTTCACTACGTGCCTGTTTGATATATCCCTTGCGTGTCTCTTCGGTCAACATGGGCATCGGTACACGGATCACATTACCCGCGCTTGAAGGGTTCAAGCCCAGATCAGAGGTCATGATAGCCTTTTCGATTTTCGGCACCATACCCTGCTCCCAGGGAGCCACCGCAAGCGTACGCGCATCTTCAACGTTAACCGATGCCACCTGGCTAAGCGGCACCTGGCTACCGTAATAATCGACGGTAACGGCATCCAGAATACTGGGGTGTGCACGCCCGGTACGGATTTTGTTGAAGTTACTGTTCAGCGCTTCAACGCTTTTTTTCATGCGAGATTCAGCATCTTTCTTAATATCATTAATCACGTTCTTACCCTCTATCTATTAGCGTGCCTTCCTTGCCCCCTACTACCAGGTTCAGCAGGGCACCAGGCTTATTCATATCAAATACCCGCACCGGCATATTATGGTCACGTACCAGGCAGATAGCGGTCAAATCCATAACGCCTAGCTTTTGGTCCAGAGCGTCATCGTAGGAGAGCTGATCATATTTTACGGCATCGGCATGTTTTAGGGGGTCCTTGTTATACACCCCGTCCACTTTGGTCGCTTTAATGACCACATCCACATCCACTTCAATACCGCGTAAGCAAGCGGCCGAGTCGGTTGTGAAAAATGGATTACCGGTTCCTGCCGAAAACAGTACCACGTCTCCTGACGTTAAATAACGGATGGCAGTGCGGCGGTCATAATGCTCTACCACACCACTCATGGGAATCGCCGACATTACCCGCGAACGAATATTTGAACGCTCCAGTGCATCGCGCATGGCCAACGCGTTCATGACCGTTGCCAGCATTCCCATGTGGTCGCCTGTGACCCGATCCATTCCGGCTTCGCTGAGCGCCGCACCTCGAAACAGGTTGCCGCCTCCAATCACAATCCCGACCTGCACACCAATACCCACCAGTTGGCCGATTTCCAGCGCCATACGGTCTAACACTTTAGGATCAATACCAAAATCGTGCTCTCCCATTAGCGCCTCGCCTGAAAGCTTCAGCAAAATACGCTTGTATTTTGACTTCGACTTTTCAAGTTTATGGGGCACAACAAGCGGGGTAGGCTCTTGAACATCTCGTGACATGGCATCTCTCCTGAAGCAGACTTGGACACAGGTGGGCGAAGCAACCCCCTATTTAGCAGGGGCCGGATACACGAAGGCGTGCGCTTACGCGCACGCCATCTTCTGACTAGAACGTCTGACCTTAACGACGGCCAGCCTGTTCCATAACTTCTTTAGCGAAGTCGACTTCTTCTTTCTCGATACCTTCACCCACTTCAAAGCGCGTGAAGCTAACCACTTCGCCACCGGCTGATTTAACAAACTCAGCAACGGATTGGTTCGGGTCTTTAACAAACGGCTGCTCGGTCAGGCTGTTCTCTGCCAGGTATTTCTTCAGACGGCCTTGAACCATTTTCTCAGCAATCTGCTCAGGCTTGCCTGCCATATCCGGCTGCGCCAGGATAATGGCTTTCTCTTGATCAAGCTCTGCTTGCGGCATATCAGCCGGGAGAGCAACAGACGGATTGATCGCAGCAACGTGCATCGCTACGTCTTTCGCTGCTTCAGCGGTGCCGCCCTTGAGCACGGTCAGAACGCCGATACGGCCGCCGTGAACGTATTCGCCCACTACGCCACCTTCAACCGCGTTAACAACAACGGCACGACGCACGCCGATGTTTTCACCGATTTTCTGCACCAGTTGCTCGCGAACAGACTCAAGTTCGCCCGCCATTACAGCAGCAACGTCTTCGCTTTTCGCAGCGAAAAATGCATCAACGATTTGGTTCGTGAAGCCGATGAAGTTGTCATCACGGGCAACGAAGTCAGTCTCGGAGTTGATTTCAACCATTACACCGTAGCTGCCGTCTTCAGCAACGCGGGTAACGACCGCGCCTTCAGCAGCGGTACGTCCGGCTTTCTTCGCGGCTTTTAGGCCCGAGCTTTTACGTAGGTTTTCAATCGCGACGTCGATATCACCGTCGGCTTCGGTGAGTGCTTTTTTACACTCCATCATGCCGAGACCGGTACGTTCGCGCAGTTCCTTGACCTGAGAGGCGCTGATAGCTGCCATGAGAATTCACCTCGGAAATGGTTCTATGAGAGTTAAACGCCCTACAGAGTGTAGCCATGATAAATGACTATCATATATCACTTTGAAGGTCGCTTGCCGGCGCATGATGGCCCGGCGTAATCGGCCCACCCGGATGTTCATCCAAAGCGGGAAAAAGGGGGCATAGGCCCCCTCTTCAACACGATGCGGCTTAACTGCCCGCCGCAACCGCTACTACCTTACTCAGCAGCGGCGTCAGTGTCGGCTGAAGCCGATTCTTCGGTCACTTCAACGAACTCGTCCGGACGACCTTCCTTCGCACGACCACACGCGTCAGCAATCGCTTTCACGTAGATCTGAATAGCGCGAATGGAGTCATCGTTACCCGGGATAACGTAATCAACGCCATCAGGGTTAGAGTTGGTATCAACCACGCCAATAACCGGGATACCCAGTTTGTTGGCTTCGTTGATCGCGATGCGCTCGTGGTCAACGTCGATAACGAACAGTGCGTCCGGCAGGCCGCCCATGTTCTTGATACCACCGATAGAACGCTCAAGCTTATCTTGCTCACGCGTTGCCATCAGGACTTCTTTCTTGGTCAGCTTGTCGAACGTGCCGTCTTCGCGCATGGTTTCAAGTTCGCGCAGACGCTTGATAGACTGACGAATAGTCTTGAAGTTAGTCAGCATACCGCCCAACCAGCGATGGTTGACGAACGGTTGATTAACGCGATTCGCTTCTTCTTTGATGATCTTGCTAGCGCTACGCTTGGTGCCAACAAACAAAATTTTGTTGTTGGATGCCGACATCTTCTCAACCACGTCAACGGCTTCGTTCAGCGCCGGAAGAGTGTGCTCAAGGTTGATGATGTGAATCTTGTTGCGTGCGCCGAAGATGAATTTGTTCATCTTCGGATTCCAGTACTTAGTCTGGTGACCGAAGTGAGCACCTGCTTTGAGCAGGTCACGCATATTAACGTGAGACATGGTAAAACTCCTGAAACTCGGGTTAGGCCTCCACGCACCCCATGGATCCGACCATTGACCACGTATAAAACGTTGTCAGCGGCACCCGGGACCATGTGTCGGTGCATGTGTGTTTTCAAGGCTTGCTATTAAGCAGCGTCTTCAAAGTGAACCCGCTGCGGGTTGTTCGCCTTGCCATGATCGCCTACTCACCATAAAGAAGCGAGCGAGCGATTGCAGGAAAGCGCGCGGCTTTATACCATAGATCATTACCAAGATGAAGTCACAGCCCGTGTTACGATCTTTATTTGTCACTTAATACTGTCGCTTTAACGCTGTCACTTACTACCTCAGCCTGAACCCATATCGAGAATTCATGAACGTTCCTATCAAGACACCTTCAGAAATCGAGAAAATGCGCGAAGCCGGGCGCCAAGCCGCCAGCGTGCTGGAAATGATTGCTCCTTACATACAAGAAGGCGTAAGCACCGGCGACATTGATAAGCGTTGTCACGACTATATTGTTAACGAATTGGGCTCGGTTCCCGCTCCGCTCAACTATCACGGTTATACCCACGCCACGTGCATCTCGCTCAACCATGTGGTGTGTCATGGCTTTCCGGATTTTAGTAAAAAACTCAAGAAAGGCGACATTCTGAACCTGGACATTACCGTCAAAACCCCCGACGGCTATCACGGTGACTCCAGCGCCATGTTTATTATCGGCGAAACCATACAGGGCGAGCGTTTGTGCCGGATTACCCAGGAGTGCTTGTATAAAAGCATTGCGCTGGTAAAACCCGGCGTACGCCTTTCAGAGCTTGCGCGAGTGATTCAAAAGCACGCCGAAGGCCATGGCTACTCGGTCGTTCGTGATTTCTGCGGCCACGGTATTGGGGCAGGCTTCCATGAAGACCCCCAGTTCCTGCATTACGATGGTTACGCGCCAGACGCCGATATCGCTCTGGAGGCCGGCATGTGCTTTACCATCGAACCTATGATCAACGTGGGTGGCTACAAAACCAAAGTTCTGCGCGATGGCTGGACCGCCGTTACCAAGGACAAGAGCCTCTCAGCGCAATGGGAGCATACCTTGCTGGTCACCGAGACCGGGGTTGAAGTACTGACCGCGCGTAGCGATGAAGACTTTAGTTTTTTAGATAACTAATGCTCCTCCACCACCACCGGTTCGAGCCGGATACGTCGCTTTACGACCTTGATGCTTTTCGTACAGAGCTATCCGGCTCGCGCTCACCCATAGCGCCGTTTAAAACGGCGCTTCGTGAGCTCCAGGCCAAGCTGGATGACCGGTTTCGTGCGGGCGCCGATATACGCGATCTGGTGCGAGGGCGTGCCTGGTATTTGGATCAACTGCTCGCCATTGCCTGGGCGCAGCACGCCTGGCCAGATGAAGGCATCGCACTGATTGCCGTTGGCGGCTATGGCCGAGGGGAGCTGCATCCCCATTCGGACATCGACCTTCAACTACTGCTTGAAGATGACGACGACACCGCTTACCGCGAACCGCTCACTGCCTTTATCACCTTTTTATGGGATATCGGCCTGGAAATCGGCCACAGCGTACGTTCATTAAACGACTGCGAACGTGAAGCCAAAGCGGACGTCACCGTCATCACCAACCTGCTTGAATCCCGACTGATTGCAGGCCCTGCATCACTGCGCGAAAAAATGCGCGAGCGCTTAAGCGCCGAGCACATTTGGCCGGCCGACCGTTTTTTTGAAGCCAAATGGCAAGAGCAGATTGCTCGCCACTACCGTTACAACAATTCCGAATACCACCTTGAGCCTAACCTGAAGAGCTCGCCTGGCGGCCTACGCGATATTCAGATGATTGGCTGGGTCGCTAAGCGCCACTTCGGTACGGAACAGTACACCGACATTGTCGCCAATGGCTTTATGAACGATGCCGAGCTGCGTATCTTAAGCCAGGGCCAAGCGTTTTTGTGGCAAGTGCGTTATGCGCTGCATATGTTGACCGACCGCGCCGAAGACCGCCTGCTGTTTGATCACCAGCGCACGATTGCTGAGCTGTTTGGCTTTAAAGATACGCCCGAGCGGTTAGCCGTTGAGCAGTTCATGAAGCGCTACTATCGCCACGTAACGGCGCTGGCCGGGCTTAACGACATGCTGCTTCAGCACTTCGACGAAGTGATTTTGCGCGGCAAAGAGGCGCTGGAAACCATCCAGCTCAACGAGCGCTTTGAAACCAAGGGCGGCTATATTCAAGCACGCTCGCGCACGCTGTTTCGCGAGCAGCCAGAGGCCATGCTGGAGCTATTTCTGCTCATGGCCAGGCACCCGGAAATCGAAGGCGTACGGGCGGACACCATTCGCTTGATTCGCGACCACCGCCATCAGATTGATGATCACTACCGCGATGACCCTCACCATCAGCGGCTGTTTATGGAAATACTGCGCGCCCCCGGCAACGTACCGCGCCAGCTCCGGCGTATGAACCGCTACGGCATATTGGGCAAGTACCTGCCCGAATTTGGCCGAGCCGTAGGATTGATGCAGCATGATCTGTTCCACATCTACACCGTGGATGCGCATACGCTGCGTCTGCTGAAGTTTTTACACGGCTTTCGCAAACCCGATGCCAAAGATGACTTCCCCGTGGCGGCTGCGCTCATCCACCAGCTTCCCAGGCTGGACATTTTGTGGATAGCGGGCCTGTTTCACGATATCGGCAAGGGTCGCGGGGGCGACCACTCTGAAATCGGCGCCAAAGACGTTACGCATTTTTGTCAGCACCACCATGTTTCAGCCCACGATACAAAGCTTGCCAGCTGGCTGGTCGAGCACCATTTGCTCATGTCGATGACCGCTCAGAAGCGCGACATTAGCGACCCTGACGTCATTCGCGACTTTGCACTGATCGTGCGTAACGAAATGCGCCTGGATTATCTTTACGTACTCACCGTGGCCGATATTAACGCCACCAACCCCACGCTTTGGAACGGTTGGCGGGCATCGCTTTTACGCCAGCTATATGCTGAAACCAAGCGCGCCTTACGCCGCGGGTTAAAAAATCCGCCGGACCGTGATGACTGGGTGCGGGAAACGCGCTCTGAAGCGCGTTCGCTACTTCAAATCATGGGGCTTGGGCGCACGCAGATTGATGCACTGTGGGAACCGCTTGGGGAGGACTATTTCCTCCAGTACGCGCCCAGCGAAATTGTCTGGCAAACCCAAGGCATCCTCGCGCATAACGCCTCTCCCTTGCCGCTGGTATTAATCAGCGCACCGACGCTTGATATGGCAGAGGGCGGCACTAAAGTGTTTATCCACACACGCTCGGTGGATGACCTGTTTGCCGCCACCGCCGCCGCCATGGAGCAGCTCGGGCTTTCCATTCATGATGCCCGCATTGCTACCTCGCGCAATAACTGGACGCTAAACACCTTTATTGTGCTGGATAGCCACGGTCAACCGATTCGCGACACGGCGCGTATCGAAGAGATGCGCCAACACTTAATCGAAGAGCTGGATGACCCAGACGACTACCCAGAAATTGTGACCCGCCATACGCCGCGTCAGTTAAAACACTTCAAGGTACCCACCGAAGTGCTGATTGAGCAGGACCCGGCTAACGAGCGCACACTCCTTGAGCTAACGGCCCCTGACCGACCTGGGCTGCTGGCCCGCGTAGGGCGTATTTTTATGGAGCAGGGTATCGCCCTTTCGGCGGCCAAAATCGCCACGCTGGGCGAGCGTGTTGAGGACGTTTTCTTTATCACCACGAAAGCAGGCGAACCCTTAACCGATCCGATACGCCAGCAAGAGCTGCGCGAGCGATTAATTGAGGTGCTAGGCGTGTAAACACTTAAAGACGCCGCGCCCCGTGGTTAAATTTGAGCCAACCCCGAGGCTTGCTTATAATCGGCGCTTAGCCTGCCGTTTAATACGCCTGCAGGGCATGCTCTCAATAGAACGCTCTCAACGGATACGCCATGAATTCTGATCTCGCCGCCCTACACCCTTATCCGTTTGAGAAACTGGCCGGCCTCAAAGCTGACCTTACGCCGCCTGCCCATTTGGCGCATATTCCCTTAACCATCGGCGAGCCGCAGCACGCGCCCTACCCAGCAGCGCTTGATGCGCTGGTGAAGCATCAGCTTGATATGGCACGTTATCCGGCCACCAACGGCCTGCCAAGCTTACGTGAGGCACTCGCTGAATGGGCGACCATGCGCTTTAAGCTTGCGGGTCTTGATGCCGAGCGCCAGGTACTGCCGGTTAATGGCACGCGTGAAGCCATTTTTGCGTTTGTACAGGCCGCACTGGACCGTACTCGGCCTGCCAAGGTGATAGTGCCCAACCCGTTTTACCAGATTTATGAAGGTGCGACGCTGTTGGCTGGCGGTCAACCGATGTATTTAAACTGCACGGCCGAGAATGGCTTTCGGCCAGATTTTGCCAGTGTCAGCCCCGACACCTGGCGTGATGTGCAAATCGTATTTATCTGCTCACCAGGCAACCCGACCGGCGCGGTTACGTCAATGGATGAGTTTAAACAACTGATTGCGCTGGCCGACGAGCACGATTTCATCATTGCTTCTGATGAGTGCTATTCCGAGCTTTACCTGAATGAAAACGCGCCACCGCCGGGGCTATTACAGGCTTGCGCTGAGCTTGGTCGTAACGATTACCGGCGCTGCGTCGTCTTCCACTCGCTCTCCAAGCGCTCCAATCTGCCGGGCTTGCGCTCTGGCTTTGTGGCGGGCGATGCGGACATTCTTACGCCGTTCAAGCGCTACCGTACCTATCATGGCTGCGCCATGTCGCTGCCGGTTCAATATGCCTCAATAGCAGCCTGGCAGGATGAAGCGCACGTACGCACCAATCGCGATGCGTACCGTGAAAAGTTCAGCGCCGTGGTAGAGGTACTGGCCCCGGTGATGGACTTCCCAACGCCAGAGGCAAGCTTTTACCTGTGGCCCGCTGTACCAGGTGGGGATGATATCGGTTTCACCCAGCGACTTTACACCGAGCAACACGTTAGCGTGCTGCCCGGCAGCTTGATGGGCCGTCCTGATGCTCAGGGCATTAATCCAGGCACGGGGCGGCTACGCCTAGCCCTGGTGGCGGAGCTTGCGCCCACTCTGGAAGCAGCGCAGCGTATCCGCCAGCTTATTGAGCGCGGTTAATTCACCTTTTACGGCACGAACAGCTCGAAAGGAGATACCATGTTTACACTCTATGTCATTGATACCTGTGATACGTGTCGTAAGGCGCGCAAAGCGCTGGAAGCGAACGGCGTGCCTTTTAAAACCCATGATTTGCGTAAAGATGGTCTTTCGGCGAGCCTGCTTGAGCATCTTTTGGAGCGGGCACCACTGCTGGAAGTCGTCAACAAGCGCAGCAAGACCTGGCGCGACCTTCCCCAGGAAGACAAAGACAGCCTGGATGCTAACTCTGCGCGCCAGCTGTTGCTCCAACACCCAACACTGCTTAAACGACCACTGCTGGATACCGGCAGTGGCGCCTTAAAAGTAGGTTATCGCGACGGCGATTACGATAAAATCAGTGGCTGATCCAACGCTACTATTTTGCTTATTTTTGAATCAACACTTTGTTATACCGCCGCTTTTACGTTAGCTAATGACCCGGTTAACAACGTTATCAACAACAGGATGAACTTTTATGCTGAGCTTTGCGCTTGGAATTGGCACGCAAAACACTCAAGGCGATTGGCTGGAAATTTACTACCCGGCACCGCTCTTCAGCCCGCAGGAAAGCCTGATAAATGCGGCCAAACAAGCGCTTGATGCGCCGCATGGCAATGTCGCCGTTAGCTTTTTGCCAGAAGATTGCACCCGCTTAGCCAAGGCGCTTGAGGCAGCCGGGCACCCTGAACAGGCTGAGCTTGCTGAGTCGCTGGCCGCCAGCCAACGCCCATTGGTAGCCATGTTCCTGGAAACGGATCAGGCTCCGCAAACAGCGCCAGAGGTATACCTTAAGCTGCACCTGCTTTCGCATCGTCTGGTCAAACCGCATGGTCTTGACCTGACCGGCATGTTTGGCCTGCTGCGCAATATTGCCTGGACCAACGAAGGCGCCATCGATATCGAAGAGCTGCCAGCGCGGCGCCTAAAAGCCCGCCTCGCCGGTCGTGCGCTGTCCGTCGACTGTGTCGATAAATTCCCCAAAATGACCGATTACGTTGTGCCGACCGGTGTACGCATTGCCGACACGGCGCGGGTACGCTTGGGCGCTCATTTGGGTGAAGGCACCACGGTAATGCATGAAGGTTTTGTTAACTTCAATGCAGGCACCGAAGGCCCCGGCATGATTGAAGGCCGTATTTCAGCGGGCGTGATGGTCGGCAAAGGGTCTGACCTGGGCGGTGGCTGCTCCACCATGGGTACGTTATCAGGTGGTGGCAATATTGTTATCAAGGTCGGCGAAGGCTGCTTGATCGGTGCCAATGCCGGTATCGGCATTCCGCTGGGCGACCGCTGCACGGTGGAGTCTGGTTTGTATATCACCGCAGGCACCAAAGTGGCCTTGCTGGACGATCAGGGCAACGAAGTGAAAACGCTGGCGGCACGTGAACTGGCGGGCCAAAACGACCTGCTGCTACGCCGCAACTCTAAAAATGGCCGCGTCGAGTGCCTGACCAATAAAAGCGCCATCGCGCTAAATGAGGCGCTGCATGCCCATAACTGAGCCTGACACGCTGTCGCCCACGCTACAGCTTGCCTTTGATCTGCTCAGCCGCCCGTCAGTGACGCCGGATGATGAAGGCTGCCAGGACGTAATGATCGAGCGCTTAACAGCGCTCGGTTTTCATATTGAGCGTATGCCGTTTGGCGATGTACAGAACTTCTGGGCAGTACGTGGCCATCACGGCCCGGTGATTGCCCTTGCGGGTCATACCGATGTCGTGCCCAGCGGGCCACCGAACGGCTGGGAATTCCCGCCGTTTTCTCCCTGTATTGACGATCACGGTATGCTTTGTGCCCGTGGCGCCGCCGATATGAAGGGCAGCCTGGCCGCTATGCTAACCGCCGTGGAGCGTTTTGTGGCTCGCTACCCCGACCACGATGGGCGTATTGCGTTTTTAATCACCTCCGATGAGGAAGGCCCTGCGGTGGATGGCACTCGCGCCGTGGTCGAGCAGCTGCGCGAACGCAATGAGCGGCTTGATTACTGTATCGTCGGCGAACCCTCCTCTACCGAGCACCTTGGCGACGTGATCAAGAATGGCCGCCGCGGCTCGCTGGGCGGCGTTTTACGTATTCAGGGGATTCAGGGGCACGTGGCCTACCCGCACCTGGCGCGCAATCCCATTCATCAGGCGATGCCCGCGCTGGATGCTCTCGTCAATGAGCACTGGGATGGGGGCAATGATTTTTTCCCGGCCACCAGCTTTCAGATTTCCAACCTGCGAGCGGGCACTGGGGCGACTAACGTCATTCCCGGCGAAGTAGAAGTGGTATTCAACTTCCGCTTCTCTACCGAAGTCACGCATGAGCAGCTAAAGGCACGTACAGAGGCGATTCTTGACCAGTACGGTCTGGCATATCAGCTGGACTGGACGCTGAACGGCGAGCCGTTCCTAACCGCAGAAGGCGAGCTGGTCAACGCGGCCGTACGCGGTGTAGAAGCCGTTACCGGCAAGCGCCCGACACTATCCACCAGCGGCGGCACGTCTGATGGGCGTTTTATTGCCACATTGGGTGCTCAAGTGGTGGAACTTGGCCCGCTTAACGACACTATTCACAAAGTGAATGAGCGCGTACGCGCTAGCGACCTGGATGATTTGAGCCGAATCTATGAGGCAACGCTTCAGGCCCTACTCACGCTTGATGAGGTCAACGTATGATGGAGCGCTACCCGGACATTGAAGTGTATGTCGCCAGCATTTCACTGGAAGCGCTTAACGCATGGCTTGCCAGTGCGCTTGCTGCACCGCCATTAAGCCCTGCCGGCAAAGGCAAGTGGAAAACCCATGGCCAACACCAGGGGAAAGAGGTGCCCATACTGTTGGTCGAAAAAGCAGCTGACCGCTTTGCAAGCTTATGGTTTGACAGTAGCCATACGCCCTGGATGACCGACCAGGAGTGCGCGCAACACGCCGCAGAGGCGCTGCAAACGGAAGTGCGCTGCTCGCTTGGCGGCTGGCATCCAGGCGATGACCCTGACCGCTTCTGGCAGGTGCTACCCGGCGGAAAAGAAGGCGCTATTGAGTGGCCCGATTCAGGCCGCTAACGCTGCCTGAAAAAAGACGGCATAAAGACGGCTTTTTGAAGTACTGTTCTTAAAATGCAATCGACCCCGCCGGGGCGGGGTCGATTATGTTCACATTGATACTACGCTTATGGACATGCTACTCAATAATGCTCACATCATCGGCCTGTAAACCACGGTCATTCTTCATGACGTGGTAACGCACAATTTGGCCTTCTGCCAACATACGCGGGCCACGCCCCCGGATAGCACGAAAGTGAACAAATACATCTTCGCCATTATCACGAGTAATAAAGCCATAGCCTTTATTGGTATTAAACCACTTTACTTCACCCTCTTCCCGACCGTCGTTGGGATCGATGACGTCTTCCTCTTCATCGTCCCTTTCGTCGGCAGGCTGGGGCTGACGCGGCGCAGCTTTAACACGCGTGTCGCCTGAGCTTTCTACTTTCGGTTTAACGACTAGCGGCGGAGCTAGAGCAGCCGACGCTAACGTACCTATAAATAAAACGATGAAGCTGCCCAAGGCAACGGCAATGTAAACACCACTGATGCCGCTAATGGCTAGCTCTGCCTGCCATAAATCGGCCAGAGGCGCGTTGGTTAAATGAACAATCCCCGCCAGCAAAAGCGGCGTGGGGGCGGCTAGTAATACACTGATTAAGAAACAGCGAAACACAACTTTTGGATTCATAGATGATAAAAGCTCTCTTGTTGTATGGGTAACGAACGAAAGACAATACCCGAACTACCAGGCCCATTCCTAACAGTACCGGACATATTACACAAGGTTGCCATGTTACCATGACACAAGACTTTTCTCCTGCTGAGCTAAATCAACTTTTCGAAAATCTCGAAAGCCGCCTGGCCTACCAGGAACACTGGTTGGACACGCTTGACCAAGCGGTTGTCCAACAGGAAAAGCGGCTTGCCAAGCTAGAACAGCTTAGCGCATTAATGCGTGAACGCCTGCGTGAACAGCATCAAGCGTTCCAGGCGGGCGACCATCAGGGGGAAAGCCGCCCTGAAGATGAGGTGCCACCTCACTATTAACGATGACAAACATTAAAACCCACTGTCGAGTCCTGAGGGTTAGCGCCTCTGATCGGAAATGCGTACTTATCGTGTTGCCGCGCTTGCTGGGGCGATACACGCCAAACCAAAGGCATCAGCAACGGCCTGGTAGGTCACTTGGCCAGCATGGACATTGAGCCCTGGCAGAAAGTGGGGATCATCGCTTAGCGCCTGCTGCCAGCCTTTATTGGCCAGCGCCAACACGAAGGGCAGCGTGGCATTGGTGAGACCGAGGGTTGATGTGCGTGACACGCCGCCCGGCATATTGGCCACACAGTAATGAACAATTCCATCCACGATATACGTGGGCTCAGCGTGGGTGGTGGGCTTGCTGGTTTCAAAGCAGCCGCCCTGGTCGATCGCTACATCCACCAGCACGCTGCCTGGCTTCATATCGCTAAGCATAGCGCGGGTAATCAACTTGGGCGCCGCCGCACCAGGTATTAACACGGCGCCAACAATCATATCGGACTCGCGCACGGCGTTATCCAGCGCATCAGCGGTGGAATAAACCGTTTTGATACGCCCCTGGTAGCGGCGATCCAGAACATCTAGCCGCGCCAGTGACGTATCCAAAATAGTGACATCCGCGCCCAGCCCCAGTGCCATTCTCGCGGCGTTTTCACCTACGACGCCGCCACCTATTACGGTGACGGTTGCCGGTGCAACCCCCGGCACGCCGGGCAACAGAACGCCAGCGCCCCCTTGGGCTTTTTCCAGGCTATGCGCCCCTGCTTGAACAGCCATACGCCCGGCCACAGTACTCATTGGCGCAAGCAGCGGCAGCCCACCATTGGCATCCGTAATCGTCTCATAAGCGATACAGGTAGCCCCGCTCTCCATTAAGCCCCGCGTCAGGGCTTCTTCCGCTGCAAGGTGCAAATAGGTAAACAGCGTATGCTGGGAAGTGAGACGCGCAACCTCTTCCACCTGGGGCTCTTTTACTTTAAGAATCAGCTCGGCATTTTTCCACAAGGCGCCGACATCACTTTCGGTCTGCGCACCCGCAGCCTCATAGTCGCTATCGCTAAAACCTGCGCCCTCGCCTGCGCTTGCCTGCACACTAACGGTGTGGCCACGCTGGGCAAGCTCACGCACGCCGGTGGGCGTTAGGGCGACACGGTACTCGTGGTTTTTGATCTCTTTGGGGACGGCAATCTGCATAGCGATCTCTCTTTTTGTGCGTAAGGTTAAACGGCTGTCTTAGCATTACAGCACAGCTCAAGCGACCCACCACCTCCTTAAGCACAAAACAAAAAAACGCCGGTTAAGGCGTTTTACAGAAGTAAAAATCCAGCGTTTGAGGGTTTTATACCGAAAATTTAACGTCACTCTGTTATTAAGGCCCCGCCGTAGATTCTCTGATACTCCTCTGGCAGGCGCTTGGGGCGCCCGCTTGAAAGCGCAATACACGCAAACCGGGTGCGCGCCTGGAAGAGCGTTTTGGCATCTCGCACCCGCTTAAGCTCGAAACGTCGGGTAAGGCTAAAGCGCCCATCACACGCGACGACCCACGTCGCTAATTGAAGCTCATCACCCGCAAAGGCAGGAGCAAGATAGTCCAGCTCATGGCGATGTACGGCCAGGGCGCGGTCCAGCTCGCGGTAGCGCTCAATGGAAAGCCCCAAGGCTTCGGAGTGGGCCCAGCTAACCTGCTCAACCCAGCGCAGGTATTCGCTGTTATTCACGTGCTGATAGTCATCTATCGCCGCTTCGCTAACATGAATATCGATCACAAAGGGATCGGGTAACGCCCACTCCATTGCTCTGCTCCTTGTGTCACTATCTTGCTAATCCAGCTTGCCCACCCAGCCTAATGGCTCAATGGGTTAATCGCGAAACACGCGTACGCCCAGCGCTTTAAGATAAGCGGTTTCTGGAATAGCCGGGTGAACGGGGTGATCTGGCCCTTGATGGCCCTGGAAGATCACCTGCCCATGACGATCCTGATGGCGTACCGCGCCTCGAACGACATCTACCAAGCGATCTGCCCCCAAATGCATGGAGCACGACGCTGAAAGCAGCAGGCCATCGCGGCCCAGCAAACGCATCGCTTCGCGGTTCAATCGCGCATAGGCCCGCTCGCCATTAGGAATATCCTTACGCTTCTTGATAAACGCAGGCGGATCCAGAATCACCACGTCGAACTGTTCGCCGTCGGCTTTCAGCGCTGCCAAAGCTTCAAAGGCATCGCCTTCGCCAATGGCGACCTGCTCTTGCACACCGTTTAGCTCAGCATTTCGCGCCACTTGCTCAAGCGCGGGGCCTGAAGCATCGATACACAGCACCTCAGAGGCGCCACTGGCCGCCGCTTGGACACCCCAGCCACCCACATAGCTAAAGACATCCAGCACGCGCTTGCCAGCCACCTGGTGGTTCAGCCAGGCGCGGTTCTCGCGGTGATCAAAGAACCAACCGGTTTTCTGACCGTTAAGCACCGGCACGGCAAAGCGTATGCCGTTCTCTTCGATCAATACTTCGTCGGGCAGTGTGCCTTTCACTACATCGACGTGAGCTTCCAGCCCTTCCTGACGACGCCCGCCGGTATCGTTACGGAACACGATGACGTCAGGCTTAACCACTTTCTCAAGCGCATCGACAATCTCATCGGCCAGCGCCTGCATGCCGGCGGTATTTAGCTGAACAACCAATACATCACCAAAACGGTCAATCACCAGACCTGGCAACAGGTCACCCTCACCGTGAACCAAGCGGTAAAAAGGCTTGGCATATAAACGCTCACGCAGTGACAGCGCTTGATTGAAACGGTGTACAAACAGCGAACGATCCAGACGCATGTCCGGATCACGGGACATCACGCGGCCCGCAATCAGCGAGTGCGGATTAATATACGCCACGCCCAGGACTTTACCGTTAGAGGCCTCGACCAACGCGGTTTCGCCAGCAGTGAAATTCTTAAGCGGCGTTTCTTTAATATCCACTTCGTTGGAGTAGATCCACAGATGGCCTGCTTTTAAGCGGCGATCGGCGTTTTTATTTAAGCGCAGGCGTTGAGTCACAACAGTCTCCAAAAGCGTAGACAACAGATAACAAAAGGGTGATCAGCTATCAATGCTGACAGCCAGGGCAAAACACACTGGCGCGCTGGCCAAGCGTAATACGCCGAAGCTCCATACCGCAGCGTAAGCAGGGCTGGCCCTGGCGCCCATAGACATTTAACCGCTGAGCAAAATAACCAGGCTCACCCTGGCCGCTCACAAAATCGCGCAGCGTGGTACCACCTTGAGTGATAGCCGCCGCCAATACTTCTTTCACAGCCGCCGCTAACTGCTCATAGCGGGCAAGAGAAATACGCCCAGCTGCGCGGCGTGGGTCAATACCGGCCATGAACAGCGCTTCAGTGGCGTAAATATTTCCCGCGCCTACCACAACCCGGTTATCCATTAAAAAAGGTTTTACCGCCACGCGCTTGTTACGCGAAAGCGTATATAGCCACTGGCCATTAAAGGCCTCATCAAACGGCTCAGGCCCAAGGTGGACAAGGCGCCGGTCTGCCGTCCCATCGCCTAACTGCCAATCCACAAAACCAAAGCGGCGTGGGTCATGATAGCGCAGCACATAGCCGTCTGCGGTGACCACATCGACATGATCATGCTTTTTGGGTATATCACCCACTTGGGCAATGCGCAAACTGCCCGACATTCCCAGGTGCCACAGCAACGTTGCATCGTTTGGCGACTGCTTCACGGGGATTTGCAGGTATTTGGCACGCCGAGTCAGGGTGCCGATACGCGCACCTACCAAACGCTCAGCCAAATCGTCAGGCACCGGAACACGCAAGCGCGGCTGACGAACACGCACCTCGGTAATTTCCTGGCCTTCCAGATAGGGAGCAATACCACGCTTGGTAGTTTCGACTTCGGGCAGTTCGGGCATGAAGAGAACCTGATTAACGATAGAGATATCGACAGGATAGGTACTTACAAGGCAGGCAATGCGAAGCCACTATAAGTCGCCTGCATCTACAAACCCCATGTATGCAAAAACCCGGCACGGGCCGGGTTTTTCAACAGGCGCTCGCCTGCAGTGGAAGCCGATCATCATCGCTTACGCGATTACTTGATCTTGGCTTCCTTGTAGATAACGTGCTTACGGACAACCGGGTCGTATTTCTTGAATTCGAACTTATCCGGCGTGTTCCGCTTGTTCTTATCAGTGGTGTAGAAGTGGCCTGTACCGGCACTGGACACCAGCTTGATCTTATCGCGCATGGTTTTACTCTCCCAAAAATGCTGTCTTAGATGGCGTCGCCGCGCTTACGAATATCAGCCAGAACCGTCTCGATACCTTTCTTGTCGATGATGCGCATGCCCTTAGAGGAAACGCGCAGCTTGACGAAGCGGTTTTCGGCTTCAACCCAAAAACGATGGGTGTGCAGGTTCGGCAAGAAACGACGACGTGTCTTACGCTGGGAGTGTGAAACGTTATTACCAGTTACCGGACGCTTGCCGGTAACCTGACATACTTTGGACATGAGAGCCTCCAACCGCTTGGCCAGGGTATAAGCCTGAGTGTTCAAAACTGTCGGGCAAACCGGAAGAGAGGGAGTCGACGCCGTTAACCGCCTAGCTGTACCCAAATCCGTTATTCAACCCAAGTTTAAAGGTGGCACTTTATACCAGAGCACTCGACCACCAGCAAGCAAAACCGTCTAAAAAGGCGTAAAAAAGCCACTTTTTAGGTATTTTACCTAGACAGCTGACATTAAATGCCTGCTCTCTATCTACTGCCTATAGCCAGCCGCGCTCAGCAAAAGAGACCACGTCTCCATCTCCCACCACGAAATGATCCAATACGCGTACGTCAAAGAGGCCAAGGGCCTCTTTTAAGCGTTCTGTAATACGACGATCAGCATCGCTTGGCTCAGCCACACCGGAGGGGTGATTGTGGGCCAGGATAACGGCGCCAGCGCTAAGTTCTAATGCGCGCTTGGCAACTTCGCGGGGATAAACGGATGCGCTGTCTAGGGTACCGCGAAACAGGGATTCATAGCGAATAATTCGGTGCTGCGTGTCTAAAAAAATTACCGCGAATTCCTCATGCCCCAAATGACGCAGCTGAGAGCTCAGGTAATGACGCACCAGTTCAGGTGATGTCAGCGCGTTGCCACGTGCCAATTGGCTGGCTAAATGGCGCTTCGAAATTTCAAGCGTGGCCTGCAGTTGGGCAAACTTGGCACTCCCCAAACCGTGTGCCGCGCAAAAGCTTGTTTGGTCTGCTTCCAACAGCGGACGTAGGCCGCCAAATGCTGTGAGCAGATCACGCGCCAAATCAACCGCCGAGCGCCCCTGCACGCCCACTCGCAAGAAAATCGCCAGCAACTCTGCATCAGAAAGCGTCTGCGCGCCCATGGTTAATAGCTTTTCACGTGGCCGTTCACCCTCCGGCCAATGATTTATCCCCATCACCCTACCTCCCCACCCCAAAGACATGTACGCAAAAAGCTCAGTAAACCTAGCTTACGCATTATTTGTAGTAACATGCCAAATTAGCAAGACGAATGGTATGGTAAGCCTCTTTAAGAACGCGCATGTGGGCCCTTTACCATGGTTTCTATTTCTGCCTCTGTTACTCCAACGACGCTCTCAACGCTTGCAGGTAAACGCATTCTGTTGGGCATTAGTGCAGGCATAGCGGCTTACAAAAGCGCGCTGATCGTGCGGCTGCTTAAACAAGCCGGTTGTGAAGTGCGTGTGGTAATGACCAGTGGCGCTCAGGCGTTTATTACGCCACTGACACTGCAGGCGTTATCCGGCGAGCCGGTGCGCACATCTCTGCTTGACCCGGAAGCGGAAGCCGGGATGGGGCATATTGAGCTCGCCCGCTGGGCGGATATTATCCTGATTGCCCCCGCAACGGCGGACCTGATGGCTCGACTGGTCCACGGCATGGCGGATGATTTACTCACCACGCTGTGCCTGGCCAGTGAAGCCCCCAGGCTGATCGCCCCGGCCATGAACCAGGCAATGTGGCGCCACCCGGCGACGCAACGCAATGTAACGCAACTGCACGCTGATGGCTGGCAACTTATCGGCCCCGCTGCAGGCGACCAGGCATGTGGCGATGTAGGTCCAGGGCGTATGAGCGAGCCTGATGCTATCTTTGAGGTTGTTGCACGCCTCTTTTCAGGTGCCCCCCAAGCAGGCAACGCCCCTCATGTGGTCATTACCGCAGGCCCTACCCGTGAAGCGCTTGATCCCGTGCGTTACCTATCCAATCACAGCTCGGGTAAAATGGGTTACGCCCTGGCGGCGGCTGCGGTGGCGCAGGGTGCTACGGTTACTCTGATTAGCGGGCCTGTGGCCTTACCAACGCCCAACGGCGTCACGCGCATTGACGTTGAATCGGCCGAGCAAATGCATCAAGAAGCCATGCGCTGGGCGCCCGAGGCGGCGTTATTTATTGGCTGCGCGGCAGTGGCTGATTATCGCTCGGCATCGCCTGCCGAACATAAGCTTAAAAAGCAGGAAGATAGCGATACGTTCACGCTTACACTGATCAAAAATCCTGACATCATTGCCGATGTGGCCGCGCTGCCTACCGAACAACGCCCCTTGGTCGTAGGGTTTGCCGCAGAGACGCAGCAACTGGAGCATTACGCCCACGATAAGCTTAAGCGCAAGGGGCTTGATATGATTGTCGCCAATGACGTTTCTCAAGCGGGCTTGGGCTTTGGCAGTAATGAGAATGCCGCGCTGCTACTCTGGCGTACAGCGCAAGGCACCGAGCAGCGTTTGGAATCCCCTCAGCCAAAAACTCAGCTTGCGCAGGTCATTGTTCGTCAGGCGCTATCACTAATCTAGTCTTTAGCACCTGATTTTAAAGCTATTTTCAATATCCTTTTTACTATCGTTTTTTAAATGTTGGAGTTCTACATGACCACCCGCCCCCGCCTGCAGTGCAAAGTGCTTGATGAGCGCTTACACGACCACATGCCGCACTACGCCACTGATGGCTCTGCGGGCATGGATCTGCGGGCGCTGCTCGATGAGCCGCTAACACTCAATCCTGGCGAATGCCAACTCGTACGAACGGGGCTTGCCATCTATATTGAAGACCCAAGCCTTGCTGGCATGATTCTTCCCCGCTCGGGCCTGGGCCATAAACACGGCATTGTATTGGGCAATCTGGTAGGCCTGATTGATTCGGACTACCAGGGTGAGCTGATGATTTCGGTGTGGAACCGTGGCCAAAGCGCTTTTACACTGTCGCCTTTTGAGCGGCTAGCCCAGTATGTTCTCGTGCCGGTGGTGCAAGCAGAACTCTCTATTGTTGATGCCTTTACCGACTCCACCCGAGGCGGCGGCGGATTTGGCAGCACTGGCCGTCATTAATACGGGTCGGCATTAACACTGTCCGTCATTAACAAGGCTCGGGCGAACGTTACGCACTGACAGGAGTAGCCAATGGATGTACCTGCTTCGATTTTTCGTGCCTATGATATCCGCGGCATTGTCGATAACACGCTGAGCGAATCCACCGCAGAGTGGATTGGCCGTGCGATTGGTTCAGAAGCGGCCGCCCGGGGTGAGCAGTGTGTCATCGTTGCCAGAGACGGCCGCTTATCCGGCGAGCGTCTGCAAGCCGCCCTGATTCGAGGCTTAACAGCCGCTGGGCGCGACGTTATTGATATCGGCATGGTGCCCACTCCTGCTCTCTACTTTGCCACCCACGTGATGCCTGAGAGCTGCTCTGGCGTCATGGTGACCGGCAGCCATAACCCACCCGACTACAATGGTTTCAAAATTGTTCTGGCAGGTGAAACATTATCAGGCGACGCTATTACCGCGCTGTATGAACGCATTCACACCAATGAACTCACCAGCGGCCAAGGCAGCGTTCATCAATACGACATCCGGCACGCATACCTTACCCGTATTTTGGAAGATGTTAGCGTCAAGCACCCTATCAAAGCCGTTGTAGACTGCGGTAATGGCGTAGCCGGTGAGCTAGGCCCCGAGCTAATCAAGCAGCTGGGGGTTGAAACAACGGTCTTGTTTGGTGAGATTGACGGCCATTTTCCTAACCACCATCCTGACCCCGGCAAACCTGAAAACCTGCAAGACCTGATCAAGAGTGTTCAGACAACCGGCGCGGATATCGGGCTTGCCTTTGACGGTGATGGCGACCGAGTTGCCGTTGTTACACCGCGCGGCCGCATCATCTACGCTGACCACCTCCTGATGGCCTTTGCGACCGATATGCTTTCGCGTAACCCAGGCGCCAAGGTGATCTATGATATTAAATGTACAGGTAACCTTGCCCGGGTCATTAGCGAAGCGGGCGGCGAGCCAGAAATGTGGCGTACCGGCCATTCGCTGATTAAAGCGCGCATGAAGGAAACCAACGCTCTGCTGGGCGGGGAAATGAGCGGCCATATTTTCTTCAAAGAACGCTGGTATGGTTTTGATGACGGCCTTTATTCCGCCGCGCGCCTGCTGGAAATTCTGGCGCTTTATAACGAAGATGCAGACGACTTTTTTGACCGCTTTCCTCAAGATCCAAGCACGCCAGAAATTAATATAATCGTTAGTGATGACGAAAAATTTGGCCTGATCGAAGCACTTGCCCGTGAAGGTGACTTCGGCGAAGGTATTAAAACCACGTTGGATGGCATTCGCGTTGATTACCCCGATGGCTGGGGCCTATGTCGCGCATCCAACACGACACCTGCCTTGGTGATGCGCTTTGAAGGGAAAAGTGCCGTGGCACTAATGCGTATACGGGAACGCTTTGTCAACGCGTTAGCTCGTGTGGCACCGGCGCTCAAAATTCCCGAAATGCCGGCTTAACCGCGCACTCGTTATATGCAGCACGATAACAATACTTATTAGCCACGTATCATCTGGATAAAAGAAAACAGCAAGCAAGGGACAACACGATGAATTCAGCCAGTCGCGACCCGCAGGTCGTTGTGGAGGTGCTTTCCGAAGCACTCCCCTATATTCAGCAGTTCTCCGGCAAAACCGTTGTGGTCAAGTACGGCGGCAATGCGATGACTGAAGACACGCTTATCAACTCTTTCGCACGTGATATCGTGCTAATGAAAGAAGTTGGCATTAATCCCGTGGTGGTTCATGGCGGCGGCCCACAAATTGGCAGCCTGCTTGAAAAGCTTAATATCGAATCGCGCTTTGTGAACGGGATGCGCGTGACCGACTCCCAGACCATGGACGTGGTTGAAATGGTGCTGGGCGGACTGGTGAACAAAAGCATCGTCAACCTGATTAACCAAAGCGGTGGCAAGGCAATAGGCCTAACGGGGAAGGATGGCGCACAAATTCGTGCTCGTCAGCTCAAGGTCGAGCACCAAAGTCCCGAAATGACCGCTCCGGAAATTATCGATATTGGGCATGTGGGAGAAGTCGAGTCCATTTCAACAGACCTGATCGAAATGCTCGCTGCCCGCGACTTCATTCCAGTGATCGCGCCCATCGGCGTTGACGATGAAGGCCATAGCTACAACATTAACGCCGACTTGGTGGCGGGTAAATTAGCCGAGGCGTTAAACGCTGAAAAGCTAATGCTACTGACCAACGTCGCCGGGCTCATGAATGCTGAAGGCGAGGTGTTAACCGGGCTAAGCACGCTTCAAGTGGACACCCTGATTGCCGACGGCACCATTTATGGCGGCATGCTGCCCAAAATACGCTGTGCGCTTGATGCCGTTAAAAATGGCGTTAACAGTGCGCATATTATCGACGGTCGTGTTCCTCATGCAGTGTTGTTGGAGATTTTCACCAACGCTGGCGTAGGTACGCTTATTACTGACGCGAGCTAACTGCAACGGAGGGCTAACGTCATGAGTGACGACCGTAAACCTCGCCGTCGCGAGCAGATTCTTCAAGCACTCGCGTTAATGCTGGAAGAAGATAGTGGAAAGCGTATTACCACGGCCGCCCTTGCACGCCAGGTCGGCGTTTCCGAGGCGGCGCTGTACCGCCACTTTCCCAGCAAAGCGCGAATGTTTGAGGGCTTAATCGATTTTATTGAAGAGAGCATTTTTGCGCGCATAACACGTATTTTAGAAGAGGTACCCGACGCCATCCCCCGCTGCGGCACTATTCTGGCGCTACTACTGGGCTTTGCCGAAAAGAACCCAGGGCTTGCCCGCGTGATGGGCGGCGACGTGCTGACCGGCGAAACAGCCCGCCTGCGCCAGCGAGTTCATCAGCTATTTGAGCGTTTGGAACTACAGCTCAAGCAGATTATCCGTGAGGCCGAACTGCGCGAAGGACGCCGCGCCAGCATTCCGGCCTCAGCGGCCGCTAACCTGCTCGCCGCCCAAGCGGAAGGGCGCATTTCTCAATACGTGCGCAGCGACTTTAAACGCCTGCCCACTGAGTACTGGGAAGATCAGTGGACGCTTCTTTCAAGACAGCTACTACTCGAAGCGCCCCAACCCGCTTAACAGCATCAAGCTGGTCAACAGGGACGTTGACTCCCCCTCACCAACATGCTTACCCCAACCATCCCGCCAAAGGAAGGCGCTTTTGAATATTACCCATCTTGAGCACACTATTATCGCGCTGACCTTTCAAGGCTTGCTATGGCCATTTGTTGGCCGCTGGGTGGCGGGTTCTTTGATAGTGGCCGTCTTTTTAGGCCGCGAGATGGCCCAGCATGAATATGCGGGTGGCGGGCCCAACGAGGTGTGGTACCTCTATGGTTTATTCAATCACTGGACGCTGGACTCGTTTTTGGACGTTGCAGCGCCAGCAGCAGCCTGCTGCTTTATCGCGTTAATAATGCCTGGTGGCGGGCTGTGGAAATATTTCAGAGCACGGCGTTAAAAATCACTCCATACGCATAAAACAGCCATAAAAAAACCGGCACTCTAATTGATAGAGGCCGGTTTTTGGCTATGAACAGCTAACTACGTAGACTTACGCCGCGATAGCATCGCCCATTTTTTGGCGCAGCTTTTTCATCGCGTTTTTCTCAAGCTGGCGAATGCGTTCAGCGCTAACGCCGTACACATCGGCCAAATCATGCAGAGTCGCTTTGTTATCGGTCAGCCAGCGGCGCTGCAAAATGTCCCGCGAACGCTCATCCAGACCTTTTAAAGCAAGCTGCAGACGGCGCGTTGAGTCTTCCTCAAAATCACTGTCTTCAAGCTTAGTCGCCGGGTCAGCAGAGGCGTCATCCAAAAAGTAAGCGGGCGCCTGATACGTGCTTTCTTCGTCATCGCTCGGTGAGGCATCATAGCCTGCATCATAAGCGGAAAGGCGGCCTTCCATATCCCGCACAACTTCCGGCTTAACGTCGAGGTCTTTAGCGATGGCATCCACTTCATCGTTGTTCAACCAGGCAAGGCGTTTCTTGGCGCTGCGCAGGTTAAAAAACAGCTTACGCTGGGCTTTCGTCGTGGCGATTTTAACAATCCGCCAGTTACGCAGTACAAATTCGTGTATCTCAGCCTTGATCCAATGAACCGCAAACGATACCAGGCGTACACCCTGGTTAGGATCAAAACGCTTTACGGCTTTCATCAAGCCGACGTTACCTTCCTGAATCAAGTCTGCCTGGGGCAACCCATAGCCTGAATAACTGCGAGCAATATGCACAACAAAGCGCAAGTGTGAGAGAACCAAGCGGCGCGCAGCTTCTAAATCAGCTTCATCATAAAGACGAAAAGCAAGTTCGCGCTCTTCCTCAACACTCAGCACCGAAATGCCGTTAACCGCTCGAATGTAGCCGCCCAAGTCGTGACCTGGAGAAAGCTGTCCCACCGGTAGAAGACTAGTGCTCATGTGCAGGTGGTCTCCCTTATCATCTATCGTGATTGACGTACGTCTTTGAAATTACGTCCGTACGCCTCAATTAACAATTAAGACCTTGCCTAAGCGGCAAAGTTCACTTGTTTCTGCTGCCTGTTTTGCCGAAATGTGCCATCGATTTACTTCATCAACCAGCGCTACTCAACCGCCAGATTGCGTTGGTGCTAACGACTTGCGATGGCACTAGCCAGAGTAATAAAACATTATTACCGTTCGCAGACAGCGCCATGCACGCTTAGCGGGGGCGGATACTGGAAAGATGACGGGTCACTGCCAGCCAAGCGCCCAACCAACCTAATAGTGTACTGCAGGATAGCAAAATTGTAGAGCCTGTGATATCCAGCTGCGGCAATGAGAAGCTTGCACCATAGCTAGCCGCTAATGCGGCGACCGGCAGCGACAGCCAGTGATTTCCCAAGCCCAGCAAACCCAGCGACAATATACCGCCCCCAAGACCATACCACGCCCCGCTGTATAAAAACGGGCGACGTACAAAAGCGTGCGTGGCACCAATCAGCATGACCACCTCGATTTCGCGGCGTCGGCTTTCAACGGCCAAACGAATCGTATTACCGACCACCAAGAGCACCCCTAATCCAAACAGCAGACCTAGCGCTAACGCAACGCGTCGGCCAAGCGCAGCCAAATGGCGTAAGCGCTCCACCCAGGCCAAATCCACCCGAACCTCATCAACGCCTGTCAGAGATGCTAACGTAACAGACAGTTGCTCCATTGATGCCAGCTCCACACTTTGTGGACGCACCACAATACTAGCGGGAAGCGGATTAGCATCAAGTCCCGCCAGCGCATCGTCCAGCCCCAGCGACTCCTGAAACTCGACCATGCCCTGCTCGGCACTGATCAAGCGCGTCTCTAGCACCGCCTGCTCAGCGCTTACCGCTTCATCAATTCGCGCCGCTTGAGCCGGGTCAACGGTTGTTTCTAAATACACCGTGAGGGTCGCGCTCTCATCCAGCTCGGCATCCAGCAATCGAGCACTATCCAGCGTCAGCCATAGCGCAGCCGGAAGCACAAGGGCAATGGCAATCGCAAGCATTGTCAGCAGACTGCCGACGGGGTGGCGCAACAGCCGATAAAAGCTGTCCCAACTCATCGCCCGATGGTGGCGCCCCCAGGCACGTAAACGGCTTGAAAAACGCGTTTGCTGCGAATTGGCTCCGCGCCGCTTGGGAGGTGGAGCTTCCTGACGCTGGGTAGATACTTTGCGCCCCGCTTTCGGTGCAGCGCCTTTTGCGCGACGCGGTGTTGCCGATGGTTTCATACTGCGCCCTCATCAGCCACTAAGCGCCCATCACGCAAGCGCAAAATACGGTGGCGCAAGCGAGCAATCAACGCGAGGTCGTGACTTGCGATCATTACCGTGGTGCCGATGCGATTGAAGTCTTCAAAAAGCGCCATGATATCGGCGGAAAGCTGGGGATCCAGGTTACCGGTTGGCTCGTCGGCAAGGAGAAGCGCGGGCTTATTAACCACCGCTCGGGCAATGCCGACACGCTGCTGCTCTCCACCGGAAAGCTCAACGGGCAGGGCCTTCTCACGGTGTAAAAGCCCCACTTTATCGAGCGCGGCGCGCACACGGCGCGCCGACTCCCGCGGCTCAATGCCTTGAATATCCAGCGGCAACGAGACGTTATGAAACACGCTTCTATCAAACAGCAGTTGGTGATCCTGAAACACCACCCCAATCTGGCGCCGATAAAAAGGCACTTGGCTTGCATGAAGCTGGGCAATATCGTGCCCCGCCACGATCACACGCCCACGGCTAGGCTTTTCAAGTCGCATAATCAGGCGCAGCAAAGAGCTTTTACCCGCGCCCGAGTGACCGGTCAAAAACACCATTTCACCGCGGGCCACACGAAAGTCCAGATGCGCCAGGGCTTCAAAGCGCCCTCCATAGCGCTTGCCGACATGCTCAAAAGCGATCATGCGCTGGCATCGTCCTCTTGGCGGTCAAACAGTGCGCTAACGAAGTCGTCTGCCTCGAAGGGGCGTAAATCGTCCAGCCCTTCGCCTACGCCGATAAAACGAATGGGCGTCTCAAGCTGTTTGGCCAAGGCAAAAATAATTCCCCCTTTGGCCGTACCGTCCAGCTTGGTTAGCGTAATCCCCGTGATGGGCACAGCTTCGTGGAATGTGCTCGCCTGCGCAATCGCGTTTTGCCCCGTACCTGCATCCAGCACCAGCATCACTTCATGCGGCGCTGTGGTATCGAGCTTTTGCATCACACGATGGACTTTCTTTAACTCTTCCATCAGATGGCTTTTGTTGTGCAAGCGACCTGCCGTATCGGCAATAAGGATATCCACGCCGCGCGCTTTGGCGGCGGCGACAGCATCATAAATGACCGAAGCGCTATCGGCGCCAGTATGTTGAGCGATGACCGGTACGCTATTGCGCTCTCCCCACACCTTAAGCTGCTCAACCGCCGCCGCCCGGAAGGTATCCCCTGCGGCCAGCATGACGCTTTTTCCCTCGCGCTGAAAACGCTGGGTCAGCTTGCCGATCGTCGTGGTTTTACCGACGCCGTTCACTCCTACTACCAAAATCACAAAGGGGCCGTCCGTTTGCTTACTCAAATCAAGCGGCGTTGCCACCTGCCCAAGCATGGCAGCCAGCTCTTCCTGAAGCGCACGATAAAGCGCCTCAGGGTTATTCAACTCTTTACGCGAGACGCGTGCTTCTAGGCGTCCAATAATCTCGCTGGTCGCTTCAATCCCCACATCCGCCATCAGCAGCTGGGTTTCCAGATCCTCTAAAAGCTCATCATCAATCTGCTTTTTTCCCAAAAACAGATCGGCGATGCCGTCGGTTAAGTTAGCGCGCGTTTTGCCCAGCCCTGATTTAATTCGCGCAAACCAGCCCTTCTTCTCGCCAGGCTTTTCTTGAAGTGCAGGCTTCTGCTCGGGCTGGATCTCAGGCTGAACGTCAGGCTCAGCCGGTTCCGGGTCAACTTCAGGCTCAGGAACCGGGCTAGTGTCGGGCTCACGCGCTGGCTTAATTTCGGGTTCAGGCGGTTCCGGCTTAACCTCGGGAGGCACAGGCGCTGGCTCAACTTCAGGCTCAGGCGGTTCCGGCTTAACCTCAGATGGAGCAGGTGCGGGCTCAACCTCAACTTCAGGCTCAGGCGGTTCTGGCTTAATTTCAGGAGGCGCAGGGGCTGGCTCAACTTCAGGTTCAGGCTCTGTCACCGGCGCGACATTTTCAACGTCGGCTAGCGGTTCCTGCGGCGGCTCGTCGAGCTGCGCATCATCATTGAGCTCCTGCGGGCGTTGCTCTTGCGGCTCCTGTTGGGAGTCGTGCTTTTTCTTACGTTTGAAAAAACCAAACATGGGAGTCATCCGACTTAAAAGGTGAACATTGTGACCATCCTACCACCGCCAACCAAGACTTTGGATAAGTAGCCCGCTACAATCCCCGATATGACACGACAACGCTCCTCTCGCCCATCCGCTTCCAAAGGCACGCCCACCCGGCAGCCTGGCAAGCTTCGTATTATCGGTGGTGACTTTCGCCGCCGCCAGCTACCTGTGCTTGACCGGCCCGGCTTACGGCCAACGCCAGACAGAGTACGTGAAACGCTGTTTAACTGGCTGGGGCAGCAGCTCTATGGCCAACATGTGCTGGACCTGTTCGCGGGCACCGGCGCACTGGGTATTGAAGCGCTTTCGCGCGGTGCCGCTCACGTTGACTTTATCGAGCGTGACAACAGCATAGCCGCCTATATTACCCAAAACCTGGCCACGCTTGGCGCAACCCGAGGCCAAGTCACTGCGTGCGATGCAAACACGTTCTTGAGCCAGCCGCCTCGCCCTTATCACCTGGTATTTCTTGACCCACCCTTTCACCAGGGGCTTGCTACGAGCTGCTGCAACGCACTGGAGACCCTTGGCTGGCTCGCGCCCGACGCCATGATTTACCTGGAAACCGAACGCTCACTAGACCCAATGCCTCCCACTAACTGGCAGTTGCACCGCGAAACCCAAGCGGGTGAAAGTACTGCCCGACTTTATCAACGCCAGACCCCGTAAACAGCGCTTGCCGATGACGCCTACGAGCGTTACGCTCGCCTGATTCAACCTGTTGGCACGCCTGTTGTTTGTTTTTATAACCTGGAGGTTTACATGAGCCTGGAACTGTTCAATCAGCTTGAGCAAAAAGTCACCGATACGGTGGAAGCGTTGGAAATGATGAAGCTGGAAAATGAAGAGCTGCGCGACGAAAACACCAAACTCAAGCAAGAGCGCGAAGAGTGGGAACGCCGCTTGAACAGCTTACTCAGCAAGTTTGAAGGGATCGCTAGCTAAACGTACGCGACATTAGCAGTGCGTCTTCACGCCCGGCGGCACCCTGTACTGCCGGGTAGTAGCCTTTACGCTGCCCATCCACCTTGAAATCAAAACGCTGATAAAGGCTAATCGCGGCCTTATTGCTCGCCCGCACCTCCAGTAGTAAACGCTCACTTTTCCACTCAGCCGCTTTTAACATCACTGCCTGCATTAACGCATGCCCCAGCCCCAAATGGCGGTGAGCAGGGTCTACACCAATGGCTTGAAGCTCAGCATCAAAGGGTAAGCGCGCTACTAGCGCATAGCCTACCAGGGCATTTTCTTGAAAATAACCCACTACGCAGGCATCTGTATCGGCTAATGCCGCATTAAGTTGGCGCTCACTCACTCCACTTTGGGCCTGAGCCTCAAGAGTTGCTAACCGTAGGCCGTCACTTGCCTGAAGCTCAGCGATCATTTTCGGGGGCTTTGAACGTTTTCCACTGTTGGCCTAATGCGGACAGCTGGGGCCAAAGGTTACGCTTGGCAGCGCCATTTTTAGCAAGATGTTCAAGTGCTACGCCCTGCCATACCGGCAGTTCCAGTGTATCGCTACGCGCTTGCTGAATATTCAAGACGCTCATGATATCAGCAGCGCCATCGTCTTCGGGTTGCTCCCCCCACCAGAGTACGCGCTCAAGCGCCCAGCCCTGCCGACTAGCGCAGCCTGACATAAACGCAGAGAGCCCTTCTCTGGCTTCTTCAAGAGGGTCTTCTGCAAAGGTATTGGCCATTAACGGCCACTTAAACAGCGTGACGCTGGACAACGCATCCGGCGCGATTCCGACGGCCTGCCAGATATTGGCAAGCAAACGCTGCGCCTGGGGCGTTATCTCACCAGGGTGCAAGCTCAACCATCGCTGCCCTATACACACGCAGGAAAGCGAAAACTGCAACGGTTTAGCCGGTGCCGCGGGCATCGAGCCAGGTACGGATTCAACGGGTACGGATTCAACGGGCAATGGTTCAGTAGGCGCCTTATCCGCTGGCGCTTGGCCGAGTAAAGCACGCACTGAAGAGGGCGCTGACGCAGGCGAGTTAACGCTCGGTGCTTTGGGCTCGCTACGCGGGGTTGGCGCGTCATCAAGCAACGCCTGGAGACGCTCACGCGGGGGCGTTTTTTCTGGCGGCGTTTCATCCCACTCGCAGGCTTCGGTCGGCAGCGCATTGGGCAGTTGATAGCGTGATGCCCAGGCGGTAATGCCCATGGCATCCAGGTAGTGGCGCCGGGTAACCTCTGGCGTCACTGGCCGCCGCCACGACAGTTGGGTGAATCAGGACGCTCGCCGCCCCTCGCCTGCCATTCAACCGGCGTATAAAGGTGCAACGCTAGCGCATGCACCGGGCCAGAAAGTTCACCGGCCAGCAGTGCATAAATCTTCTGGTGACGCTTCACCGGCATCAGGCCATCGAAAATGTCGCTAACCAGCGTTACCTTGAAGTGGGTTTCGGAGTTGGCGGGCACGTTATGCATGTGGCTTTCGTTCTCCACGCGCACGACTTCCGGCGCTAGCGCCGCTAACTTCTGTTCGATCTGTGCTTGCACCGTCATTACTGCTCTCCTCAATATTCAACATTTTTATTGTACGCGCTTACTAGCCACCAGACGATGCCCGGCGTTCAACCAGCGCACGCCGGGCAAGCGACACTCTTGAAAGGCTTGCCAGAAGCGCCAGAAACGATGTAACCGCTCCCAACCAGAGAGTTATCTGAACCTCAAACCCAAGCGCTAGTGCTGCCCCTACTATCGCCACCCCAAACGACTGACCTACCGTGCGAATCGTGCTCATCACGCCCGACACACTGGCACTGCGCTCCGGCGGAAGGCTCCCCATCATTTCGCGGTTATTGGGCGGCTGGAACAGGCCAAAACCGATACCGCATAGTGCCGTACGCCATAGGCTTTCCATGACACCCATGGTTTCATCCACCAGCGCCAGCGCGACCAGGCCGGTAACGATCAGCCCCAGGCCGGTGCTTGAAAGCACACTGGGATTGATACGGTCCGCCAGGCGACCCGCCAACGGCCCTACCAGCATGATCCCAAGCGGCCATGGGGTAAACAACCAAGCGGTCTCCAGGGGCGAAAGCCCCATTTGCTCCTGATAATAGAACGACAGCGCCACAAAGGTCAGACCCTGACCAATAAACGCAAGGCCGGAGGCGGATACCGCAAGCGTGAAGCGCTTTTCAGCAAAAATACTCAGCGGCAGCAACGGATACAGTGCTCGACGTTGGCGCATGATAAACCCCACTGCACTTGCTACGGTAAGCAGTACCCAGGCACCCACCAGGCCAAACGATGCCGCGTGCCCCACCGCGTCCATGGCCAGGAAGAAACTCGCCAGCATCAGCATGGACAACAGCGCCCCCAGAAAATCAAAACTTCCCTGGCGGGGTTTATCCCGAGGCAGTGCGCGCTTGGCAAACCATAAAGAGCACAGCCCAAGGGGCAGATTAAGTGCAAACAGCCACGGCCAGTCCGCAAAGGATAAAATAACGCCGCTCAGCGTTGGCCCTGCGGCATAACCACCCGCGACAACGAGCGCACTTAACCCTAACGCACTACCCAATAGGCGTGAGGGAAATATCGCCCGGTAAAGCGAAGGGCCAATAGAGAGCGTGGCGGCAGCGCCTAGCCCCTGCAAGGCACGAAACACCAGCAGCATTTCTAAATTACGTGACAGTGCCGCCCCCAATGCGCCCACCATAAACGTGCCTAGCCCAAACAGATAAATACGCCGTCGCGTTACCAGTTCGCTGATCCCGGCAAACACCAGCAAGAAGGCGGCACATACCACCTGAAACATGTTGGTGATCCACACCGAGCGTGCGGCAGAGGCGTTTAAGTCTGCTGCAATGGTCGGCAGCGCCAAATTAATCATGGTGGTGTCCATCACCGCCATTAGCGTGCCGGTAATCAGGGCCAATACCGCCAAGGCACGTTCCGGCCCGGGCAGGCCGTCGTCTCCAGGACGGGTTTGAAACAGTCGCATCGGTGGGGTATTCCTAAAGCGAAACGGCTAACACGTTAAAACCGGCCTAAGCCGGTTTTAACGTGCATGAGCGCAACTGCTTGAGAACAAGATGTGCGTCATGAGTTACGTCATGATGAGATAGCGCCTAACTAGTGCCGAACGTTAATCCTGGTCGCTGTCGAGCAACAACGCATCATCAACGTCTGAAATCTCAAGCGCTGTCTCATCATCCAAATCGATGGCGAGATAGCTGTGCTCAACGCTAAGAAATGTCTTGAACAGCGCCCAATCAAGCGGCTCTGGCCATTGGCGTTCATCCTCTTCCCAAGCGCGCAACTCGGTTTCGAGGATTTCTACATAGCGGTCGTGCACGAAGGTTTCGAGCGCTTCCGGGGTATCCATTTCAGGAATCAGGTAAATGGTACTTTCACGTTCGACGTCGTCCAGTGTCAGGTCGTCGTCTCCCATGGTGGGTTCCAGCGCATTGATCCAGTCCACAAAGGGCTGGGTCGGCCTGACGCTCAGAGCGGAGCGGTTTAGCAGTTTCATGGGATTCTCCTCGCCGTCGAAACGTTGACCATTATGGGCGCTAAATCGCGCCCTTACCAACTTTTAGTCTACCTCATTCAATCCAGCGTGCTACTCAGCCTCAGGGCGCATTGCCGGGAACAGCAATACATCACGTATGGACGCGCTGTCGGTAAACAGCATGACCAAACGGTCAATCCCGATGCCCTCACCGGCGGTAGGCGGCATGCCGTACTCCAGTGCACGCACGTAGTCAGCATCGTAGTACATGGCTTCCAGGTCGCCTGCATCTTTCTCGGCGGCCTGTGCGCGGAAGCGCTCGGCCTGGTCCTCGGCGTCATTCAGCTCCGAGAAGCCGTTGGCAATTTCACGCCCACCCACAAAGAACTCGAAGCGGTCGGTGACAAACGGGTTAGCATCGTTGCGGCGCGCCAGCGGGCTGACTTCAGCCGGGTATTCGGTAATAAACGTCGGCTGGTCGAGCTTGTGCTCGGCCACTTCTTCGAAAATTTCCGTTTGGACTTTCCCCAGGCCCCAGCTGTCTTTGACCTTGATACCCAGTTCCTGAGCCGTTATGCGCGCCGCTTCAAGGCTATCCAGGTCTGCATCGGTAATGCCGTCACCGTGATCCAGAATCGACTGCTTGAGCGTCAGACGCTTGAACGGCTGGCCGAAGTCGTAGCTTGCACCCTGGTACTCAAGCGTGGTGGTGCCCAGCACTTCTTCGGCTGCAGTGCGCAGCATCGCTTCGGTCATATCCATCAGGTCGTTGTAGTCGGCATACGCCCAGTAGAACTCGACCATGGTGAATTCAGGATTGTGCCGCGTCGAAAGACCTTCATTACGGAAGTTGCGGTTGATTTCGAAGACTTTCTCGAAACCACCCACCACCAAACGCTTAAGATAAAGCTCAGGCGCGATGCGCAGATACATATCCATATCCAGCGCGTTGTGGTGAGTCACAAACGGGCGCGCCGTCGCACCGCCAGGAATTGCCTGGAGCATCGGCGTTTCCACTTCCATAAAGCCACGCGTTTCAAAGAAACGGCGCATGGAGCTGATCACCGCCGCCCGCGTTTCAAACGCTTTGCGCGACTGCGGGTTCATGATCAGATCCACATAGCGCTGGCGATAGCGCGCTTCCTGATCCGTCAGGCCGTGGAATTTATCCGGCAGCGGACGCAGGCTCTTGGTCAGAAGCTGGGCATCGACCATCATCACGTACAGGTCGCCCTTGCCGGATTTATGCACCGGGCCGCGCGCCGCCACGATATCACCAATATCCCAGCCCTTGATGTCTTCAAGCACATCCGCCGGCAGGCCTTTTTTATCCACGTAAAGCTGGATCTGCCCCGCCACGTCCTGAATCACGATAAACGGGCCGCGCTGGCGCATGATACGCCCCGCCACGGATGCGTGATGATCAAGCGTTTCCAGCTCGGCTTTTTCCTTCTCGCCCAGCAGTTCCTGCAGCTCAACGGTCAGGCTATCGCGGCGAAAGTCATTCGGGAACGCACTCTTCCCTTGCTCTGCGGCCAGTTCACGACGCGCGGTGAGCTTGGCGCGGCGTTCGGCAATAAGATGATTTTCGTTTTCAGGAGAAGACGCGTCTTGGTTAGCCATGGGGCACCCTATTCATGTTCGAACGCTAAAAAGATTACAAACCCTGCTTGAGACTGGCGACGATAAACTGGTCCAGGTCGCCGTCGAGCACCTTGTCACAGTTGCTGGACTGCACGCCGGTGCGCAAATCCTTGATACGCTGGTCATCAAGCACGTAAGAGCGAATCTGGCTGCCCCAGCCGATATCGGCCTTGGAGTCTTCCGCTTCCTGCTTGGCGGCATTACGCTTTTGCATTTCATGCTCCCAGAGCCTCGCCTTTAACTGCTTCATGGCGAAGTCACGGTTGGCATGCTGGCTACGCTGGTTCTGGCAAGCCACCACAATACCGGTAGGTTCGTGGGTAATCCGCACCGCTGAGTCGGTGGTGTTAACGTGCTGACCGCCCGCACCGCTGGAGCGATACGTATCAACGCGCAGGTCCGAAGGGTTAATATCAACCTCGAAACTGTCATCAACTTCCGGGGACATGAATACCGACGCAAACGACGTATGACGACGGCCGCCGGAGTCGAACGGGCTTTTACGCACCAGCCGGTGAACACCGGTTTCAGTACGCAGCCAACCGAACGCATAGTCGCCCTGAACATGCAGCGAGGCCGACTTGATACCTGCGACTTCGCCTGCGGAAATTTCGGTTATTTCAGCCTTGAACCCGTGGCTTTCTGCCCAGCGCAGATACATGCGCAGCAGAATATTGGCCCAGTCCTGCGCTTCCGTACCGCCCGAGCCGGATTGAATATCCAGGTAGGCGTTATTTTCATCCATTTCGCCGGAGAACATGCGACGAAATTCGAGCTTTTCAAGCGCGACCTGAAGGCCATCAAGCTCTTGGCGCACTTCTTCAACCGTGTCCTCATCCTCTTCCATCTCGGCGAGTTCCAGAAGGTCGCGGCTGTCGCCAAGGCCTTGGTCCAGTTCGTCGATGGTTGCCACAATGGCTTCCAGGGAAGAGCGCTCTTTACCCAGTTTTTGTGCGTAGTCCGGGTCGTTCCAGACATTCGGGTCTTCGAGCTCGCGAGAGACTTCTTCTAGCCGATCTTTACGCTCGGCATAGTCAAAGATACCCCCTAAGAACGTCTGTCCGCTCAGACAGGTCCTTGATCTGGTTATGTATCGGGTTGGTTTCCAACATGGATCGCCCTGGCCTTGGTCAATATGACATGGTTCAAAAGAAAGACGCGCCGCTGTGGCGTCTTGGCTTGATGATTCCAAGCCAGCACCACAGCGGCGAAATTCTGAAAACCCATTGTAACGAAACCTGGCGTTTCTCGCATCCACTCGCCATGACGACGAATGCCTGAACCCGGCGAGTGCCGGGTTCAGGAGTAGAGCGACCGATTTAACACGTGCGAAACGTATTTCATTAAGATACCTGAAGCATGGGCTTAAAAACGATAGGTCAACTGAGCACCAAAGCCGTGGGCTTCGTTTTTATAGTCGGCGGAGTAAGTGGATGTAATGGGCGGCGTCTTCCTGCCTGCCACAGTGAAGCTATCCGTCTTTGTTTGGTCCACTTGGGTTGAACGCTCGGTCAGGTAGGAGTAGGCAAAATCAAGCGTTAAATCAGGCGTGGGACTCCAACCAGCGCCAAGTGAGAAAATGCGTCGATCATCGGAAGGAATACGTACGCTGCGTGTCGCATCCTGCGTGGGCGTAAAGTCCAGCGCCAATCCTGCTCGCAACGCCAGCTCAGGCGTTAACTGATACTCACCGCCAGTGGCGAATGCCCATGCATTGGAATAATTTTGCTGCTCGTCAGTAAGCTTTCCACGTTCAGCGCCATTAACCAGGATTTGATCAAAGCGGCTCCAGCGCGCCCAGGAAGCGCCAAACATGAGTTTGAGATTGTCACTCATTTGCTGGGTTACTGAAAAATTGACCGTTTCAGGCGTGGTCAAATCCAACGCAGCAGTATCCGTTATGGTCCCTAGGCCTATCTGATCAAGTTCAGGTGAACTTGCGGAGAAACTACCCTCCAAATTGAAGTCCACTTTTGAACGATACGTTAACCCAAACGTGGTTTCGGGCACTGGCTGATAAATCACCCCCAGGTTATATCCCCATGCGTCGTCGTCGCCCTCAACGCGTGAATCCAACTCAGTGGTTATCAACTCTCCGCTGGGCGCCTGTCCAACAACGGTGGGCACCTGACGGTGCAGTTCGCCATCAACGCGGTTATAGGTAATGCCCAAGCCCACACCCCACTGCTCGTTAAAACGATAGGAGACCGTGGGTTGAGCCGTCATCACTTTGACTTCGGTATAGTTACCCTGATTACGCCCTTGGAAACCATCTTCGTACTCAGTTTTTGAGCCAAAAGGTGCATATAAACCAAAACCAAAGGCTAACTGGTCATTGACTGGCTGGGCGTAAAAGGCAAAAGGCACTAGCGTACCGGGTACCATATCACCGTCATTGGATCCTGATATCTCCGTCGAGCCACCTGCCCCAGCAACGCTTTGAGAGGCACTAACGTTACTAATATCTGTATTCGCATTAAGGTAAGTGCCCCCCACCGTGAACTGCGCACGGTCCAGAAACGACATACCTGCCGGGTTACCGTACACAATGGTGGCATCGTGTACGTTAGAGCTGCGCCCTGCATGGCTGTAGCCTTGGCCACTAACGCTTTGCTCGTTAATTTGATAACCGCCAGCGTGTGCCTGGCTTGCGAAGACAGCTGCCGAAACCGCAGCTGCTAGAGTGAGCTTATTAAATTTATTATACATGGTTGGCCTCTTGTCCCGATGATCCTGTGGATGGCGACATCCGCTGGTACTGTTTTTATAGCGTAGGCATACACTTCAGTTTTCGCCCAATGTGGCCTTTGGTTCAAGGGCAAACGAGCGTTTTATTTTGTTTTTCGCTCATACATTAGTCGTACGACCGTTTTAAATCATTGTTTTGTTCGTTTTAAGCCCTTTTTAGCGAATTATAGAACAGCCCTTCTTGACCTGCGTGTTACCCATAGGTTTTACACTACGTGTATTCCCACCGTTTACTAACAGCGGACAAAAACGTAAGGAGTGCGCGATGAAAGTCGGCGAGCTTGCCAAACAGGGCGGTGTAACGGCAGAGACAGTGCGCCACTACACCCGCGAAGGCTTACTTCTCCCGAGCCGCCATCCCGATAACGGCTATCAGCTTTTCTCAAGCACCGACCTTGAGCGGCTGCACTTTATTCAGCGAGCACGCAAACTGGGGTTTAGCGTAGCGGAGATACGCGACATTCTCCTGCATGCCGACCAGGGAGACTCACCCTGCCCGCTGGTGCGCGACCTGCTGGCCAGCCGCCTGCCGCAGATCCGTACACGGATTGCCGAACTTGAAGCGCTGGCCCAGCGCATGGAGCAGGCGCTGGGAAGCTGGGAGCATATGCCTGACGGCACACCCGATGGGCATAGCGTGTGCCGCCTTATTGAAAGCTTTCCCGACGACCCCTCTTCCAGGGAGGCCTTATGAACGACACAACCTCTTCACGTCATACGGTTTTCCGTACGGTAGGTGGCATGAGCTGCCAGGGCTGCGTTAAGCGGATGCGCGAGGCGATTCAGGCAGAAGACCCAGCGGCTGAGGTAGTGGGCACCCCGGCTGAAAAACGCCTTGAAGTGACCACCTGTTTGGACGATCGCCGCCTGAACGCCACATTGGAGAAAGCCGGCTATCCGGCCAGCAGCGAACCCGCCTCGCCGGTAGCGCTTGAATCCCCCCCAGAAACAGTTGATATACCGGCCACGGCTGGACCCAACATACGCTTGGCAATTAGCGGCATGACCTGCGCCAGTTGCGTTAAAAGCGTTCAGGATGCGCTGAAAAATACACAAGGGGTGGATGCCGCCAGCGTTAACTTCGCGACCCACACCGCCCAAGTGATGGGCAGCGCCGATACGCAAGCCCTTATCAACGCGGTCGCCTCAGCGGGCTACACGGCAGAGCCGATTGTGGACATGCGTGAAGCCGAGCGCGTTCGCGCCGAGCAGGACGCCACTCTGTACCGCCAGCGGCTGCGGGGCAGTGCCATCGCGCTGGCATTGGCCATTCCACTGATGCTGAGCATGTTTATCTATCATCCCCACGTTATGGGCCTGGGCCGCATTTATTGGCTGGTGATTGGTGTCTTAACCCTGGGTGTGCTCGCGTTTCCAGGGCGCCACTTCTTTGTAAATGCGTGGAAGAACCTCAAACGCCATCAGGCCAATATGGATACGCTGGTAGCGATGGGTACGGGCACCGCTTGGCTCTACTCCATGGCGGTGGTGCTGTTTGCACCCTGGTTGCCTGAAATAGCCCAGGGAATCTACTTTGAAGCCTCGGCGATGGTGGTTGGGCTTATCCTGCTGGGTAACGCCATGGAGCTTCGCGCCCGTGGGCGTACCAGCAACGCGCTAAAGCGCCTGCTTGATTTGCAAAGCCGCACGGCGCGCGTCATTCGCGACGGCCAGGAACAGGAAATAGACGTGGATGAGGTTCGTGAAGGCGACCAACTCCGCGTGCGCCCCGGCGAGCGCTTACCCGTTGATGGCGAAGTCACCGAAGGCCAGAGCCATATTGATGAGTCTATGCTTACCGGTGAGCCGTTGGCTGTCAGTAAGCAATCCGGGGATGACGTCAGTGCAGGCACGGTCAATGGCCAGGGCGGGCTGGTGTATCGCGCAACTCGTGTGGGCCGTGATACCCGGCTTGGGCAAATCACCGAGCAGGTTGCCAGCGCCCAGAATTCGCGCCCGCCAATTGGTGAGCTGGCGGATAAAGTATCGAGCATCTTCGTGCCGTCCGTCATCATTATTGCCGTACTGGCCGCACTTGCTTGGTTTAACGTCGGCCCTGAGCCACGCGTGATTCATATGCTGGTGGCAGCCACGACCGTGCTGATTATTGCCTGCCCCTGCGCACTGGGCCTTGCTACCCCCATTTCCACCATGATTGGCGTGGGCAAGGCCGCCGAACAGGGCGTGCTGGTAAGAAGCGGCGAAGCGCTACAAACCGCCAGCAAATTGACCACGCTGGTGGTCGATAAAACCGGCACGCTCACCGAAGGCAAACCCAGTGTCACCGATGCACAGCTGTTTGGCATGGATAAAACCACTGTGCTGGGCTTGGTTTATGGCCTGGAGCGCGGTTCTGAGCATCCGCTGGCAACAGCCCTTATCGCTTACGCGGATGCGCAGGGCGCCGCGCCTACTGAGATTCAAGGATTTGAAAGTGTTACGGGTGGTGGCGTAAAAGCCGAAACCCACGATGGAAAAGCGCTGCTGTTGGGCAATGCGCGCCTGCTTGAGGCTGCCGGAGTTGATCTTTCATCTGCCCAGCAAGCGGTTAACACGCTACAACACAAGGCGCGTACGCTGGTATATCTGGCAGTGGATAATCAGCTAGCGGCGCTCTTCGGGATTAGCGACCCACTACGTCACGATGCCGTCGCGGCCGTTAAGCGCTTGCAGCAGGATGGACTGAACGTGGTCATGCTGACCGGCGATAACCAGCATAGCGCCGCGGCGATTGCCCGCGAAGTAGGCATTACAACGTTCAAAGCGGGCCTGACACCCGAGGACAAGCACGCTGAGATTGAGCGCTTACAGCAGGCAGGCGAAATCGTCGGCATGGTGGGCGACGGTATTAACGATGCCCCGGCGCTGGCGCGCGCTAACGTCGGCTTTGCGATTGGCCAGGGGACGGATATCGCCATGGAAAGCGCGGGGATCACCCTCATGCGTGGATCACTTCACGGCGTGGCTTCAGCGATTGAAATCAGCCGCACCACGCTTGCCAACATCAAGCAGAACCTGGTGGGCGCCTTTGGCTATAACGTGCTGTGCATCCCGATTGCGGCAGGCTTGCTCTACCCGGTAACCGGCATGCTGCTTTCACCGATTATCGCCGGGGTCGCCATGTCGCTCTCCTCCATCACCGTGGTGAGTAACGCCAATCGCCTACGATTCTGGAAGCCCGCTCAACAGGAGGTCTCATGAGCTTTTTGGTTAACGCGGCAGGCCTGGGGCTCATTGCCCTGGTCGTCTGGTGGTTCTGGCTTAGCTAGACGCTAACTCACGCCGATGTATCGCCCGGGCTTATGGTTAAGGGCGATAATCAAGTTCAACGTCAACGCTCCCAGCACCGAGTAGCCAACGCGGTCTAACGGTAGCTGGGTAAGCGCTACCAGCAAAATCATCCCATCAATGCCTAGCTGCACATAGCCCGCCCGCAGGCCGTGGCGGTCCTGCAGGTAGAGCGCCAGAATATTGATGCCGCCCAGGCTCGTGCGGTGGCGAAACAGCATCAGCATGCCAATGCCCATCAATGCCCCGCCCATGAGTGCGGCGTAGAGGGAAGGCACGCTTTCAAACTGCACCCAGCCCTGGGTTAGTTCAGAAAACAGCGATACCAGGCCAATGGCTATAAACGTACGCAGCGTAAAGCTCCACCCCATACGCTTGATCGCCAAGTAGTAAAACGGCAGATTGATGGCAAAAAACCACAGCCCAAACCCCCACTGCGTCACGTAATTAAGCAGCAGCGCCAAGCCCGCAGTGCTGCCAGTTAGCAGCACCGCTTGGGTATAAAAGGTAACGCCCAAGGCAACGAAGAACGTGCCCAGCAGCATCGCCATTACATCCTCATAGAGGCGGTGCGGGTCCTTGGGTAAATCGTCCACGCGCATTTTTAAACGCCCTTATGAAGTGTGCTGGGGTGATGAACAGGGTTAATGAACCGGGTTGATGAAAGCGTTTTAAACTGCGCTTGCGTGCTCAACCATCAACTGCAACGACTCCCGCCCCCGCCAGCGGTTACGATTAAGCTTGTAAGCGCAGTGCAGCGTGTCGCCGATGGCGAACGCGGGCAGCTCACCTGGTGTTAAGGCACGAAACCAGATTGCTTTACAGGTGATGGCGCCCATGGAGAGCTCAAGCATCAAGTGCGCGCCATCGGCACCCACCGGGCGCAGCGCTTCGACGATAAAACGCCCTTCAAAAAGCGGTGCGTCAAATTCACGCCCATAGGGGCCCAGCGCGTCGATCTCCTCAAGTGTCGCCAGCGAAAGCTGCGCAGTAGAAAGCTCGCCGTCCGTCCATAGCCTGGGATAGAGCGAACGCCCCTCCAACTGTTCCGCCACGGCTTTGAGAAACGCCTGTTTAAACACGTCCAACTGCTCGCGGGGAACGCCCACTCCTGCGGCACCGCTGTGCCCACCAAAGCGTGGCAGCGCTTCTGGGGCCAGCTCAAAGGTACGCTGCAGTGCATCGCGCAGGTGCAAACCATCGATTGAGCGCCCTGAACCAGTAAGCATATTGGGTGCCGCCGCCTGCGTCAGCACCAGCGCAGGGCGCCCGTAAGACTGCACCAGCCGGGAGGCCACGATGCCTTGAACGCCGGGGTGGCCATCCTCCAGGAACACCACCACGGCGGGTTCATCGGCTAACAGTGCACTGGCGGCCAGCGCCCGTGCCTCTTCGGCCATATCAGCTTCAATCGCCTTACGCGACTGGTTATCCTGGTCCAGCACTTCCAACTGACGGTTAGCGACGGCGTCACTCTCGGCCAGCATGAAATGTAGTGCGGCGTAAGGGTCATCCAGCCGCGAGCGCGCGTTAATCCGCGGGCCCATCTGAAAGGCCAGCGTTTCGGCATTGAACGGCACGCTGTCCGCACCCAGGCGTGCCGCCATGGCGCGCCAGCAGGCGGCGTCCATGCGGTTGATCAGGGTCAAGCCGTAGCTCACCACGGCGCGGTTGGCGGGGCTTCCGCCCAGCGACACGCAGTCCGCCACGGTGCCCAGTGCCACATAGGAGAGCCACGGCGAAAGCTTGGGCGTGGCCTCAGGCAATGCCCCCCACTCCACCAATACGCCACGTGCCAACGACATCAACAGCCACGCCACCATGCACCCGGCGATGGTTTTATCCGGATAAGTGCAATCGTCACGGGTGGGATTTACGCAGGCGTAGGCCGAAGTGGGCGGGCCTTCCAACGGCAGCGCGTGGTGATCACTGACCACCACGTCAATGCCTGCCGCTTTGAGTCGCGCAATACGCGGCTCGTCGCTACTTCCGCAGTCGGCAGTAATCACCAGGGTCGGGAATGGCTTAAGCGCCAGCGTGCGCTCAACCAACGGCAAGCTGATCCCGTAGCCATCGTGGATACGGTGGCCAATCAAGCTATGCAGCTTGTGCTCGGGCACACCAAACAGCTCAACCAGCGTGCGGCGAATAACCACGTGGGAGGTAATCCCATCCACATCGTAATCGGTCAGAATCCCGATGGATTCACCCTCCGCAACCGCCTGAGCAATACGTTCGGCGGCACGGCGCCCATCGGCGAGCTTTTCCGGGTGAGCCAGATAGCGCAGGCTAGGCGTTACCAGCGGGGCAAGCTCGCCCTGATAGCCGGGCAGCCGTGAGGCGAGAAGGCGCGCCTGAAGCTCGCTCAAGCCTTGTGCCTGGGCACGGGCGTAGACAGCCTCGTCCAGCGGACGAGGCTCCAACATTAGCTGCGTGGTGTGCTGAGGTGTAACAGGCGGATTGGCATCTGGCAAAGCAGTCATCATGTGTTAACGACGGTTATCCGCCACAAACTGCTGCACGGCGCTCAGCTCTGCAGGCAATACCGTGTAGCGCTCTTCACGCTCCAGCAAATCATCCATATGCGTGGGCAGCGGTACGCCCTGGAAACCTGCTTTCACTACGGCTTCAGCAAACTTGGCCGGGTGCGCGGTGGCAAGCGTTATCATCGGTGTTGATTGATCGGCGCGCACACGCTCAGCGGCGCGGTAGCCCGTAGCGGTGTGCGGGTCGAGCATTTCACCAGTACGGTGATGCGCTTCGCGAATGACGTCCAGAATGGTCGCATCGTCCACACTAAAACTTGAGAACTTCTCACGCAGCTTGGCAAGCGGCGCATCGGCAAGTGCGGTGGGCTCTTGCTGAAAGCGCTCCAGCAGTGCCGCCACGGCGGCGCCATCACGCTCATAAGCATCAAACAGAAGACGCTCGAAGTTAGACGACACCACGATATCCATGGAAGGCGCGAGCGTTGCCTCAAGCTCCTTCTTGGAGAAGTCGTTGGCGGCCAGCGTACGGTGCAGAATGTCGTTGGAGTTGGTGGCAATGATGAACTGCTTGACCGGCAGCCCCATTTTGTACGCCATGTAGCCCGCAAACACGTTGCCAAAATTGGCCGACGGCACGCAGAAGCTGACCTCGCGATGCGGAGCACCCAGCGCCACACTCGCCGCTACGTAGTAAACGATCTGAGCCATGATGCGCGCCCAGTTGATCGAATTGACCGCCACCAGGCGCGTGCCGTTCAGAAAGTCCTGATTGGCAAAGCTTGCCTTGACCATGGCTTGAGCATCATCAAAGTTGCCTTCGATAGCAATATTGAAGACGTTATCGGCCAGCACCGAGGTCATCTGGCGGCGCTGCACTTCGGACACCCGCTGGTGCGGGTGCAGAATAAAGATATCCAGGTTGTCGCAGTGGCGGCAGCCTTCAATCGCCGCCGACCCGGTATCGCCCGAGGTGGCACCCATGATCACCGCACGTTCGCCGCGCTTTTTCAAAAAGTGATCCAACAGGCGGCCAAGCAGCTGTAGCGCGACGTCTTTAAATGCCAGCGTCGGGCCATGGAACTGCTCAAGCAGGAAGTGATTGGCGTCGAGCTGCTTTAACGGCACCACCGCATCGTGGCTGAAGGTGGCATACGCGTCGGTCACGATCGTGCGGAAAGTGTCGTCATCAATCTCGCCGTTCACAAACGGCTTCATGACGCGAAAGGCAATCTCGGCGTAAGAGAGCCCGGCCATATCGGCCAGCGCTTCTTTCGAGAGGGTGGGCAGTTCTTCCGGCACGTAAAGGCCGCCGTCGCTGGCCATACCGGTTAGTACGACTTCTTCAAAGGAGAGCGCGGGCGCCTGCCCACGCGTACTGATATAGCGCATAGTGGGTTACTCCCCTTCGCTCAGGCTTTCCACGCGGATGCGTGTCACCGGTCCGGCGATATCAGCCATCGCTTCGATTTCACGAATTGCTTCGTTCATCTGCTTCTCTTTGGTGCGGTGCGTCAGCAGAATAATCGGCACCAGTTCGCCTTCGGTTGCCTCTTTCTGGATCAGCGCCTCAATAGAGATGCCCTGCTCCGAAAGGATGGTGGCTACGCGCGCCAGTACACCAGGGCGGTCCACCGCCAACAGGCGCAGATAATACGCCGTAATGATATCTTCCATCGGCATAATCGGCAGTTGGCTGACATCTTCATCAATACCGCTGAACGCCAAATAGGGCACGCGATAGTGGTGGGCAGTTGTAATATCACGAGCCACATCCAACACATCAGCAACCACGGCGGAAGCCGTTGGTTCAGCACCCGCACCGGCACCGTAGTAAAGCGTAGGGCCTACCGCGTCACCCATGATGGCAATGGCATTTTTGACGCCATGCACATTGGCTAGCAAACGCTCTTTGGGGATCAACGTGGGGTGAACGCGTAGCTCAAGCCCCTGGTCGGTACGCTTGGAAATACCCAAGTGCTTAATAACGTATCCCAGGTTATCGGCCTGCTCGACATCTTCAGCGGTAATCCGTGAAATACCTTCGGTGAAGGCTCTTTCAAACTGAAGCGGCACGCCGTAGGCAATCGAGGCCAGAATGGTCAGCTTGTGCGCCGCATCGATACCTTCCACGTCAAACGTGGGGTCGGCTTCGGCGTAACCCAGTGCCTGCGCTTCGGCAAGTACGTCTTCAAAGGCTCGGCCTTCGTCACGCATGTGCGTCAGAATAAAGTTGCCGGTGCCGTTAATGATGCCGGCCACCCACTCAATGCGGTTGGCACCCAAGCCTTCACGCAGCGATTTGATAACCGGAATACCGCCTGCAACGGCGGCTTCAAAGGCGACAATAACGCCCTTTTCATGGGCGGCTTTGAAGATCTCGTTACCATGAACAGCAATCAACGCCTTGTTGGCAGTAACCACGTGTTTGCCATTGGCAATCGCAGTGAGTACCAATTCACGCGCCATGTCATAGCCGCCAATCAGCTCGACCAGCACATCAACGTTAGGGTTAGTTGCCACCTCGAAAACATCGGTGGTTGCATTAATACCGGTAATATCGCAGTCGGGGTGAATACTACGGTGAGCCACCTGCTCAATCACAATAGGACGGCCTGCACGACGTGCAATATCATCAGCGTTGCGCGTCAATACATTGAACGTGCCGCCGCCAACCGTGCCTAGCCCACAAATGCCTACTCTTACCGGTTTCAAAATACATCCCCTTTCGTGGTGGGCGCCCTTGGCGCCTGGTCTTAAATTCAGTGTCTCAGCGTCACCGCTCGTTAACGGTGCTCTCTATTGGTGGGCACCTGTTGGGCGTGCCTGTTACTATGTTTCTGTTGCTACGTTTCTGTTGCAAAGCGCCTGGCAGATCAGACTTAGATGTCGCCCAAGCCTAACATGACGGCAAGCCTTTCTGGTGGTACATAGCCTGGCACCATTTGGCCATCGGGCAGAATAATCGCGGGCGTGCCCTGTACGCCCAGCGCCATACCCAGCTCATACTGTTCAGCCACCGGGTTATCGCAATCCGAAGGACCCGATAGCGGCTGGCGCTGTTGGGCACGGGTCATCGCTTCACTACGATTATCCGAGCACCAGGCTTGCTGCATGGAGGTCGCCGCATCGCTGCCCATACCCGCCCGTGGGAATGCTAAATAGTGTACCGCAATCCCGCGCTCATTAAGCTCAGGCACGGCTTCGTGAAGACGCTCACAGTAGGGGCAAGTGGGGTCGGTAAATACTACCACGGTGGCTTTTGGCTCATCGACACCGCGATACACAACGCGCTCAGACTCGGGGATACTTGCCAGTGCCGCAACACGCTCCTGATTTTTGGACTGCTCGGTTAAATTGACCAGCCCCGTTTCGGCATTTTCGAAAAGATCACCCACCAAAAAGTGACTGCCATCGACGTTGGTGTAGAACGACTCGCCGCTTTCCAGACGCACGTGGTAAATGCCTTCCATCGGGGTCGTTGTTACGTGCTCAACCGGCATCGGCTGACCATTAACGCTCAGCGACTCACTCAGTCGTTGCGTGACGGCATCTGCCTGAGCGGCGACCGGCAAAACGCTGGCGATGGCGAGCGTGAGTAATGCCGTGCGTAAAGAAGGAGTAACCGTACGTTGACGCATTCTATCTTCAACCTCGCGGATGGTGTTCGGCATGTAAATGCTCCAAGCGGGCTTGGGCAACATGCGTATAAATTTGAGTCGTAGATAAATCGCTGTGGCCTAACAGCAGCTGTACGACCCGTAAATTGGCCCCATGATTCAATAAATGTGTCGCAAAAGCATGCCGCAGCGTATGCGGAGACAGCGGACGCGAGATCCCAGCCGTGATGGCATGTGCTTTTATGCGGTGCCAGAAGGTCTGCCGCGTCATGGCTTTATCATGGCGCCCTGGAAAAAGCGCTGGCCTGGTCGGATCGCTCATTAGCGCAGGTCTGGCCGTTTTCATATAGTGCGCAAGCCAATCTGCTGCCTCTTCCCCCATGGGCACCAGGCGGTCTTTATCCCCCTTACCACGCACACGCACTACATTTTGGCGCAAGTTCACCGCATCACCGGTTAACGACACAAGCTCCGACACGCGCAGCCCACAGGCATAAAGCAGCTCCAGCATGGTGCGGTCGCGCACGCCCAGCGGCGTATCAACATCAGGCGCCATCAGCAGGCGCTCGACCTCCGCCTCCTCCAGCGTATTGGGCAGGCCTGGCTGCACTCTGGGAAGCTTAACATCCACCAGCGGGTCGCTAGCCACATGCCCGTGCAAGCGCGCCCAGCGATAAAAACTTCTGAGGCTCGATAACAACCGGGCATTGCTTCGCAACTGATAGCCTTGCTCTCGGCGGGCATCCAGCCATACGGGAAGCCGCTGCCCCGCAGGGGACAATATATCCTCACCTTCTGCTATCAGGTAGTGCTGCCACGCGGTTAAATCGCGCCGGTAGGCGGCTAACGTATGATCACTGGCGCCTTGCTCTAACCAAAGGGCATCCAAAAAGGCATCAATGACACTCATACGTTAATCGTCTCTTACTGGGTGTATGGACACATAAACAAAACCCCGCCCCGCAAAGCGGTGACGGGGTTCTGGTATCCAGTGCGACGCATGCCCAAGACGTACGTCAAGAACAGTGCGCGCCCGAGAAAGCGTCGCTTAGGACAGCTTTTCTTTGATACGTGCTGACTTACCGCTACGCTCACGCAGGTAGTACAGCTTGGCTTGACGCACGTCACCACGACGCTTGACTTCAAGAGAGTCAACCAGCGGGCTGTAGGTCTGGAAAGTACGCTCAACGCCAACACCGTGAGAAATTTTACGTACGGTGAAAGCGGAGTTCAGGCCACGGTTACGCTTGGCAATAACAACACCTTCAAACGCCTGCAGACGCTCGCGGGTACCTTCCTTAACTTTCACTTGAACGACAATAGTGTCGCCCGGTGCAAAAGAAGGAATCTCCTTGCCCATCTGCTCGTTTTCGATCGCCTGGATCACCTTGTTCTTGCTGCTCATCTTCGTACTCCTAAATAACGGAATGGTTTGCCACGCAGTTGTGGAAGGGGCAAACCGTGATCCCGGCGCTCGAATCGAGCCACACGGGAGTCGTTATGGGTGACACAGGTACGTTGGGTATAACCCCTTCTCGTCCTGCACCGCCGCCCTGTACCAGGTAATTGAAAATAACCTACTTGGCAGACAGAGCGTGTTCCTCGATAAACTCGTTCAGCAACTGCTGTTGCTCAGCGTTAAGCTCGCGACCTTCTAGCAGGTCGGGACGGCGCTGCCATGTGCGGCCTAAAGACTGCTTCAACCGCCAGCGCTTGATCGCTGCATGATTACCGCTTAGCAGCACATCCGGCACCTGGCGCCCGTCGATACTTTCTGGACGGGTATAGTGCGGGCAGTCCAAAAGACCGTCATTAAACGAGTCTTCGATAGCGGAGTCCTGATGCCCCAATACACCGGGAACCAACCTCGCCGCTGCGTCAATCAGCACCATGGCGGGCAGCTCACCGCCGCTCAGCACATAGTCGCCAATCGACCACTCTTCATCGATGTCACTCTCCACCACACGCTCATCAATCCCTTCATAGCGCCCTGCAACCACCACAAGGGGGCCAGCAGCGGCTAATGCCTGAGCGCCTTTTTGATCAAGCTTACGCCCCTGGGGCGAAAGGTAGATCACAGTAGGCACCTGGCCAGTGGCTTGATGTGCCCGCTCGCGGGCATCGTGGATAGCGCCACGGAGTGTATCGACTTTCATCAACATACCCGGGCCGCCGCCATAAGGGCGGTCATCCACACTGCGATGGCGGTCGGTGGCGTAATCTCGCGGGTTCCAGAACTCCAGGGTAATACGTTGCTTCTCTATCGCCCGACCCACTACGCCCTGTTGGGTGAGTGCATCGAACATTTCAGGAAACAACGATACTACGCCGATCCACATGGCGGGCGTATCCATATCATTGCCAAGCACCGGTGTTCGCACATCGGCCGCTTCATCATTGATCAAAACTCAGGGTCCCAGTTAACGACCATACGGTCATCTTCAAGACTGATTTCGACAATCACATCATCAGGCAAAAACGGGAGTAACCGCTCGCGTTTGTCGATCGCGTCGTCATCGCCGCGAACCACCATGACATCGTTGGCGCCGGTTTCAAACAGGTAGCTTACCCGTCCTAACCGCTCGCCGGCTTGAGTGAAGACAGCCAAGCCTTCAAGCTCATGCCAGTAATACTCATCGGCTGACAGTGCAGGCAGTGCATCTTTTGGCAGTAAGATATCCGCTTGCGCCAGTGCTTCAGCGGCATTGCGGTCATCTACGCCCTTAATCTGCACAACAAGGCCTTTACCTTGCCGACGCCCCTGAACAATGGTCATTCGCGTCAGGGTTTCCCCTTGGCGCACCCACCATTCGGGATAATCTAAAATGCTGTCCATGGGGCTGGTGTAAGAATACACCTTGAGCCAACCCTGCACCCCGTGGGGGCTAGTCAGCTTGCCTAACACCACATGCGTGTCGTCAGTTTGGCTTGTTTCAAAACGCGTCATCGACGACCTCAACGTACAGCAGTCCAGATTCTACCGTGAACAGACTTACGCCTGTTTACGCGCTTCTTTAACCAGCTCAGCAACACGACCAGACAGCTGGGCGCCTTGGCTCTGCCAGTGAGTAACACGCTCTAGATCAACGCGCAGACGCTCTTCCTGACCACGGGCAACCGGGTTGAAGAAGCCAATACGCTCGATGAAACGGCCGTCACGGGCGTTACGCGAGTCGGTAACAGTCAGGTGGTAAAAGGGACGCTTCTTGGCGCCACCACGTGCCAAACGAATGGTAACCATACGATAACTATCCTTCGGTTGAGGTTACGAGAGTGGGAAATAGCGCAAACCGCCACCAGAACACTCATCATACTGTTTTCTTGATACGCCGCTCACTTGAAGATAAGTGGCTGCTTTGTACCATTTTTAGGCCTTCATAATCGGATGTGACGGCAATGCTTACGCATATTTTGCCAACACCCACGCATGAAGAGGCCGCATTCTACGCAAATGCGCCCTGATTGGAAAGCCTGACAGCCAGAAAACTCACAGGCCGTCAACCTTACCGACGTCGCCGCAGCGCCTAAACTAATGTGCTTAGCGCCAGGGAAGGCCTCCGGGGCCACCCATACCACCGCCACCCATGCCGCCCATTCCACCCGGGCCGCCGGGACCACCACCGCCGCCCATCATGCCGGACATACCGCGCATCATCTTCTGCATGCCGCCTTTTTTACCCGCCTTCTTCATCATCTTCTGCATCTGCTTATGCTGCTTAAGCAGTCGGTTCAGGTCAGGCACCTGAAGGCCTGCACCGGCGGCAATTCTACGCTTGCGCGAGCCATTGATGATATCTGGCGCGCGGCGCTCTTTAGGCGTCATGGAGTTGATCAGCGCTTCAAGCTTGCCCAGCTCCTTCTCAGGGCCCGGGCCCTGGGCCATTTCCGCCATTTGTCCCATGCCGGGCAATTTGCCCAAGAGGCCACCCATGCCGCCCATCTTTTTAAGCTGCTGCAACTGGTCACGGAAGTCTTCCAGATCAAAGCCATCGCCTTTTTTGACCTTGCTGGCAAGCTTGGCAGCTTTGTCTTTATCAACCGTACGTTCGGCTTCCTCTATCAGCGACAGCATGTCGCCCATGCCGAGGATGCGTGATGCAACACGATCCGGGTGGAAAGGCTCCAGGGCGTCAACTTTCTCGCCCACCCCCATAAACTTGATGGGCTTGCCGGTAATATGACGCACGGACAGCGCCGCACCGCCACGCGCATCACCATCGGCCTTGGTTAAGATAACCCCGGTCAGCGGCAGCGCATCGTGGAATGCTTTCGCGGTATTAACCGCATCCTGGCCGGTCATCGCATCGACGACAAACAGCGTTTCTTGAGGCGAGATCGCTTTATGCAGCGCCTGGATCTCCGCCATCATGGCTTCATCGATTGCCAAGCGACCCGCGGTATCTACCAGCACCACATCGTGGAACTGGATTTTGGCGTGTTTGATCGCCGCTTCGGCAATATCAACAGGCTTTTGATCAGAGCGCGAGGGGAAGAAGTCGACTTCGACCTCTTTGGCCAGCGTCTCCAACTGGTCGATGGCTGCCGGGCGATAAACGTCAGCCGACACCACCAGGACTTTTTTCTTCTCGCGTTCGCGCAGGTAGCGGGCAAGTTTGGCGACCGAGGTGGTTTTACCCGCCCCTTGCAAACCGGCCATCAACACAACGGCTGGAGAGCCTTTGAGGGTTAGGCCTTCATTGGCCTCGCCCATAATGGCTTCCATCTCCTGCTGGACGATTTTGACGAACTGCTGGCCGGGCGACAGGCTCTTGGAAACTTCCTGCCCAACCGCCCGCTCGCGCACGCGTTCGATAAAGGCCTTAACGACCGGCAGCGCTACGTCGGCTTCAAGCAGCGCTTTGCGTACTTCGCGCAGGGTATCTTTAATATTGTCGTCGGTCAGGCGCGCCTGACCTTTAATCGACTTCAACGTCTGGGAAAGACGCTCACTGAGATTCTGAAACATGGGGCCTCTCTGCCTCCGTCGCTGTCGCCGGGCGCCTACGCCCCTAGACTGATGTACATGGATTATACGCGCTCACGCCTTGAGTCTCCATGACTGTCCGCGCGGGCTAACGATGGCTGTGCGATACTGCTTTGATTGGTTATAGTAGTCGGTACACGTTAACTTAACTGTTTTTTACTGCAACGCGCGAAATGCGCGCACGGATAGCATCATGCAGGCGCTGCCTTTCGCCACGATCGCTTTTGTACTCTATGTTGCTGCTGCCACTTGGCAGGGCATGGCCCTTTTTCGCCGCGTGCCGCCCCGCCAAGGCATGGTGCGCCTGCTGGGTGCCTTGGGCCTGTTGCTCCATATCCCGGTGGTCGTCCAACTGATGGGGCAATCCCCAGGCCTTCTGCCTGGGTTTACCACCAGCGCGACGCTTTTCATGGCGGTCGCCGTTAATGTGCTGTTGATAGCGAGCCTTTTCAAGCCGGTGCTTAACGTCGGCATCGTTCTCTTTCCTTTAGCGGGTGTCGCGCTGATTACCGCCACCTGGCTCCCCAGTCACACTAGCCAAACGGGCCTGACACCCGGCATTCTGCTGCATGCCATTAGCTCTGCGCTGGCGTTTGCCATGCTCGCGATTGCAGCGATACAGGCAATTCTGGTGGGATTACAAAACCAGGCGCTACGCCATCACCATATTCGCGGCATCGTGCAGTCGCTTCCTCCTTTAACCACGATGGAACGCGTCCTGTTTGAGTTGGTCTGGGCAGGCATTTTGCTACTAACGCTCTCGATTGTGAGCGGCTTTATCTTTCTTGATAATATTTTTGCCCAGCATTTATTACATAAAACCGTTCTCTCGTTAGGTGCGTGGGTTATTTTCACAACCCTACTGATTGGCCGCTATCGTTTCGGTTGGCGCGGCATGCGCGCAGTACGTTGGACGCTGGGTGGTTGCACGCTTTTGATACTGGCCTACTTTGGCAGTAAGTTTGTGCTTGAGATACTACTCAATCGCTAAGCCCATATACACGGCTATGGCTGTCTTGACACACCTTCTTCTAGCTTCTACAAACCGTGCTTGATACAGCATAAAGGAATTTTCGACTTGAGCGACGACTTCCCCTTGGGATTACTATTCGGCCTTCTTGGCTTACTGGTACTACTATCGGCTTTTTTCTCCAGCTCTGAAACCGGCATGATGTCGATTAATCGTTATCGCCTGAGCCATCAGGCCAACAGCGGTGATCGGCGCGCCAAACGGGTCATGCGCCTGCTTACCCGCCCTGACCGCTTGATTGGCGTCATTCTAATCGGCAACAATTTCGTCAATAACCTTGCGGCATCCATTGCGACCATCATCGCCATTCACTTTTTCGGCGAAGTATCAGGCCCAGCGATTTCTACTGCCATTTTAACGATTACTATTTTAATTTTTTCCGAGGTTACTCCCAAAACCTACGCGGCGATTAAACCTGAGCGTATTGCCTACCCCAGCTCTATGGCGCTGGAGCCGCTTTTGAAGCTGCTTTATCCGCTGGTGTGGCTGGTGAATATGATCTCGAACGGCCTACTGCGCATACTGGGCGTGAAAAGCGTGGAAAATGGCGGCGACAACCTTACTCGCGACGAGCTGCGTACCGTGGTGCATGAGGCGGGCACGCTGATCCCCTACCGCCACCGGGCCATGCTGCTATCGATCCTGGACCTTGAGAATGTCACGGTCAACGACATTATGGTGCCGCGCCATGAGGTGCTGGGAATTGACCTGGACGATTCGCTGGAAGATATTCTGACCCAAATTCGCACCAGCCAGCACACCCGCTTACCGGTTTATAAAGGCGATATCAACAACATCATCGGCATGCTGCACTTGCGCAATGCCGCGCGCTTTTTATCCCGTGACGAAGTAACCAAAGCGGCGATTGTTCAGGAAGCACGCGAGCCCTACTTTATTCCTGAGTCCACACCGCTCCATACCCAACTGCTTAACTTTCAAAAGCAGAAGCGGCGTATTGGTATCGTGGTAGATGAGTATGGCGATGTCGAAGGATTGGTAACGCTTGAAGATATTCTGGAAGAGATTGTTGGCGAGTTCACCACGGACGTATCAGAAGATGAAGAGATTCATCAGCAGGACGACGGCAGCCATGTGATTGAGGGTACGGCTAACATTCGTGAAATCAATAAAATGCTGGGATGGCACTTACCAACAGATGGCCCCAAGACCCTGAACGGGTTGATTTTAGAGCATCTTGAAGCGTTCCCCGAAGGCCCCGCCAGCCTGCAAATTAACAATATCCGTATGGAAATACTGGAGATCCGCGACAACCTGATCACCTCTGCCCGCTGCTGGCAAAACGTGCGTCTTCCAAGACGCCAACCCTGACAGCACTTTGAGATTGATAGCGCTTGAGATGGCTAGCACTTGGGACGGCATATAATAGGTAGCGCTGAAGCGCGTTAGCGCGCGTCAATATCTTTATCGGCGGCCACTTTTAGCGCCCGCACCCGCGTTTCCAAATAGCTACGCAGCGTAACCCCATCCACCTCTTGCACATTAATGGGTGGACCAAAATGCAGGCTAACCGGTGCCCTAAAGCGGCTTGGCCACTTTTTAAGCGCTTTACCGTTGTAGTGTGATGTCCAGGAGCCCCACAAGCCTGCCAGCCCAGCGGGAATCACCGGCACATTATCGCGTGCCAGAATAGTTTCCAGCCCGCGCCTGAAGGTATGGATATCACCGTCTGGCGTTAACCGCCCTTCCGGAAATACCATAACGACCTCCCCTCGGCGCAGCGCCTGGCTCACTTCATCCAGCGTACGCCGCAAGGCGCCGGGGCTACGCCGTTCGGACTCAATGGGGATAGCACCGACAAGCTGAAACCACCACTTGAGCCAGGGCGAATCGAAAATTGGCTGATCCATAACAAAACGCAGTGGCCGAGGGCTACCGCCCCCCAGGACCAGAGCATCCATAAAGCTTACGTGGTTGCATACAACCAGCGCACCGCCGCGTTTGGGCAGGTGATAACGCCCATGCACATGCAAGCGGTAGCAAAGGCGCATAGCCAGATAAATCAGGCTACGCAGCACTTGGCGGACAGCATTGATCCACCATCTCACGATGCCGGCTCCCGGAGCCGAAGCCCTGCCAGCACCGTACTGACCAACTGATCCAGCAGTTCATCCACTTTCAGCTGCTGGCCTTGCCAATACCCCAAGCGTTCATTTAATCCCAGCTGTACGAGCCCATGTACGCTGCCCCATAGCGTGCGCCCCAGCCGCCGAGCTTCGAGGTCGTCAAGCGTGGGCTGGTACTCTTTGAGAGCGGATTCAACCTGGGTAAACAGCGCTTCAATTAGATGGCTTTGACGCTGATCCAGCTCCCCTTCTTGTGCCAAGGGGTAATCAAACAGCAGCTTCCAGCGGTAGCAGTCTTGCTCGGCGAAGTGCCAGTACGCATGCGCCAGCGAACGCAGCCAAGGCTCTGGCGCGTCTGCCGATAATGACGTAATGGTCTGCTTCAAACCCGCCAACGTTTCGACGTTAACGTGCTGCAATAAGTTGTTAAAGCTGCCGTAAAGTTTAAGCAGCGTACTGGGCGCGCAGCCAACCTCTCGAGCCAGGGCACGCAGTGATAAATCGTGGACTGACTGTACAGCCAACCAATCATCACAAGCTTTCATGACCTGCGCATGGAGGGCATCGGGCGCATGCTGTCTAGGACGGGCCATGGCGATCTCTTCAGGTCAACGAATAACAAGAAAGAATGCCTCACAGCGCTTTAGCGTGAGCAAGGGGTAATATAGGATACCTTATATCGAACACTGTTTTCGACACTAAAGCGCCACATTTAGCGCATTCTTGTGCATCTTTAACCTCTCCCATGACATGATTGAGTCGATTCTGCTTAAGGAGACTGGCATGACCGGACGCCTACATGTACACAATTTACCGCTCAAGCGTCTTCTGCCCTCACTCAAGGCGCCATCCGCGCTGGTGGAATCCCCCAATCTGGCACCCCGCCAGCCCGTTTCGGCTATTCGTTTAGCCCAGGGTGAGTTGCAGCTTGAGTCACTTTTTTGGGGGTTAACGCCGCCGTGGCTAACAGTGCTGGATCACGCTCCGCACTGCGCCAGAGCTGAGACACTAAGTTCAAAAGCCATGTTTCATGAAGCGTTTCAGGCTCGCCGCTGCGTTATTCCTGTCAGCGGTTTTTACGTCTGGAAAGTACTGCCGCGACACAAACAGCCTTATCTGGTCACAGAGGTTAGGCGCGCACCCTTACTGCTAGGTGCGTTATGGTGTCGCTACCATACAACGCTTACCGCGTTTACTGACTCAACAGCACTGATTAGCGTACCGGCCAACGCATGCCTGGCACCGCTTAGCGACCGACTGCCGGTGGTCATTCCCCCTCATGCGTTGACCACATGGCTTGATCCCGATAGCCCTCTGGAAACCGTAAAGACACTATTAACACCCGCACCCTTGGAACTATTGGGTGCGTTCCCAATATCCAAGCATGTCAACAATCCTGCCTATCAATCAGCCGCTTGCGCCCACCCGGTTGGGCCAATGCTGCAATGGACCGTCCCACAGGAGCCGTAATGTTACGACCGAAAAGTAGACTATTTTATTCGCGCGTTGTACTGGCAGCGGTACTCAGCACCGTATGGTTTTCTCCCGGCGTGCTGGCCGCTGGTGATGATCCGATAGAAGACATCGTAATACCGATTGCCAGCCCTTTTGACAGCCGCGACTATCGCGTGCTGACGCTTGAAAATGGTCTACAAGCGCTATTGGTAAGCGACCCTGACGCTGACAAAGCCGCTGCATCAATGAACGTCCGGGTCGGTAGCGCCCAGGATCCAGATGATCTGCAAGGGCTTGCCCATTTCCTTGAACACATGCTGTTCCTGGGTACCGAGGCGTATCCCGCTCCGGACGCTTATCAGCGCTTTATTTCTGACCATGCGGGCTCCCATAACGCCTTTACCGCTCAGCAAGATACCAACTACTTTTTTGATATCGAGCCCTCCGCCCTACCGGAAGCGCTTGATCGCTTTAGCGAATTTTTCCTGTCACCGCTGTTTAATGCCGACCATTTAGAGAGCGAGCGCAATATCGTTCATTCTGAATACATGGCAAGAATTCGCGATGAGTCCCGGCGCGAAAATGATGTGCTTAACCAACTGCTCAACCCTGGCAATGCCACCACAGGGTTTGCCGTTGGTAGCCGCGAGACGTTAGCCAGCCCGCCGGCAGGCGAAGCGACGCTACGAGAACGTGTCATCGATTTTTACCATCAGCATTACGATGCCAACGTAATGAACCTGGCCGTCGTCGCCCCTCAGCCGCTTGATACGCTGGAAGAGTGGGTGGTGGAGCGTTTCGCGGATATTCCTGACAATGGCCTGAACGTTCCTACGATTGATGCACCGCTGGTAGATACCGATACCCTGCCACGCTACGTTGAGCGTCAGTCACTGCAAGATCGCCGCCAGCTGCGTTTTTACTTCCCGATCCCAGACCCCGAAGATGAGTATCGCGCAAAACCCACTCATTTAATGTCGCATTTGTTAGGCGATGAAGGGGATGGCAGCCTTTTGGCTGTGCTGCGTAACGCAGGTTTAGCCGATGGCCTGTCCTCAGGTGTTCAGCGCGGTGATGGTCAGGATGCCCTGTTTACGGTTTCCATTAGCTTGACGCCCGCCGGTGCCGAGCGGCTTGATGATATTCAGGCTACGCTATTTGCCGCCATTGATCAGCTGCGTGACGATGGGTTGGCTGACTGGCGCTACACTGAGCTGCGCGATTTGAGCGAGCAGGCATTTCGTTTTCAACAGCACGGCGCACCTCAGCAGGAAGCTACCCGGCTCTCCATGAGTTTATCCCGCTACCCGGTAGAGGATGTGCAGTATGCCGCGTATCGCATGGACGCGCCGGACACTGAGCGTCAGCAGGCGTATCTGGATGCGTTAACGCCGGACAACATGCTGCGCTTTTACTCTGCGCCCGAGGTGGAAAGTGACGCGGTTTCGCCCTGGTTCTCGACCCAGTGGCGAGAACAACCACCTGCTCAAGAGGGTCTCGCGCTTGAGGGTTTGGCCCTGCCTGAACCCAACCCCTTTATTGCCAGCGACCTTGCCCTTATTGAAGGCCAGGACGAGCACCCAAGCCTGATGATCGACACGCCATCCTTTAAGGTTTGGCACATGCAGGACTCACGCTTTAATACGCCAAGCGTTGAGTGGCGGGTCAGTTTGCAGTATCCCGACGCCAGTTATTCGGCCGAAGAGGCCGTACTGACGCAGCTGTTGGCTGGGTGGCTAAACGACAGCTTGAATGAATCACTTTATCCCGCATGGATGGCCGGTCAGTCGTTTAGCGCCTACCCGCACGCACGTGGGATGACGCTATCATTTTCCGGTTGGCGTGATGGTCAGACACCGCTTATTGAGCAAGCCATTGATCAGCTTAAAACGGCTGAGATTAGCGAAGGCGCCTTTGACCGCGTGCAATATCAGTTGCAGAGAGAGCTGGTTAATGCGCCGCAATCATCGCTTTATGGCCAGGCAAGCCGCACGCTGGGTGAAGCACTGTTGTCCCCACGGTGGTCGACAGCCGAACTACTTGACGCCAGCCAGCGCCTTGACCAGCAGAATCTTGAGAATTTCCGTAAGCGCTTTTTGGGCGGGCTCTATATCGACGCCATGGCGATTGGCAACCTGGATGAAGCACTCGCCCAAGAGCAAGCCGAGCGGGTGCGCAGCAAACTGCGCCCACGCTTGACGCGAGAAGATATTCCAACGCTTAGCCCGCTGGCCATTGGCACGACTTCCAGCGTGCTGCAACCGCACAGCACCCGCGACGAGTCCCTGGTGCTGCGTTACTTACAAGGGCGAGACCAGAGCCCCAAAGAACAAGCAACCATTAGTGTGATTGCCCAGTGGCTGGAGACGCCCTTTTATCAACAGCTGCGCACAGAAGAACAGCTGGGCTATATTGTGAACGCGGGTTATTCACCCCTGCTTGAGGCGCCTGGCATTGCACTACTCGTTCAGTCGCCGGATGTGGACAGCGAAACGGTCGCTGCGCATATGGATGCCTTTTTAGCTGACGCTGGCGAAGCGCTTGAGCAACTCGACGATGCTGAACTCGATGCATATCGCAAAGCGGTCCATGCCAGTTTGAGCGAGCGTGATACCAGCCTTGCGGGCATGGCCAACCGTTACTGGCAGGCCACCGCGCTGGATGAGATCCGCTTTGACCGTCGTGAAGAGCTGGCCAACCTGGCACTTGAGGTTAGCGCTGCGGATATTAAAGCTGCATGGCCAGAGCTACTTGGCCACCAGCTTGATATACGCTTCAACCCGGGTGATGAGCCCAGCGATGTAACGCCTTACCGCGAAGCGCTAACGCCGTTTGCCGAGCGCGACCATCCATAAAGAAGTGCGCTGTAACTCAATGCTCCGCTCAGGCATCGAACGCCTGGGCGGGCATCATGGCCTCGACAAACATCACCAGCTCTTCAAGGATCTGCCGCTCACGCTCGCTGAGCGGCTGCTGATTGTAGCGCTCGATCTCCCGAGCAAAGGCCTTTAGCGTAAGCCCGGACATCGCCGGATCATTAATACGCATCCAGCGAAACGCCTCCCACTGCTCGCGTTCGTCACCTTCCAGCGTGTCAGGGTAGCTACGCGCCCGATAGCGAAACAGCATCTCCTCAAGGCGCGGGTCCTGAAAGGCAAACCGCTGCCCTACCAGATCCCAGGGTTCCATCTCACGCACTCGCTCCATCTGCTGGCGGTCGGCAGCGGAAAAGAAGCTGCCGGAGTAAAGCATCATGTCAGGGTCGTGGGGTGCGTCATCAAAGCTGGTCTTAAAGACCTCGGCCACTTTAGGCGTCACCCCTTGGGCGCTGCGCAAGGTTTTCCAGTGCTGGCGGCACGTTGCAATATCCAACCCAAGGCGCTCAACAATCGCGCCATACGCTCCCTTTTGCGGCCCGTCTATGTCCTTGAGCACACTCGACGGAAAGATCACCGGGCAACGGTTGATATGAATGACCTTAAGCGGAATACGTACCTCGCCTTCCGCTAGATCCTGCTGACTGACAAAGACGCGCTCGCGTATTTGCTCAGGCGAAAGGGTAAGAAGGTCGCCCGGATCAACGCTTAGATCGTAAACAATCATCCCATTAGGGTTGGTAGGGTGCTCAGCTAACGGCATTACCAGGGCGCTGCAACCCCGGCTGGCCGGGTAGCGGCGGGAAATGTGCAAAAGCGGCTTGGCATTAGGCAGGTCCAGCTGCGTGGCAACCGCGCGTTTGCCACGCAGGCCAAGCAAGTAATCAAACAGCTTAGGGTTCCGCGTTTTGAGCAGCCGCGCCAGGGCAATGGTTGCCCGAACGTCGGCCACCGCGTCATGCGCGCCTTCATGCTCAATCCCGTTGGCTTTGGTTAAGTGCTCAAGCTTAAAGCTTGGCGCGCCATCTTCACGTAGCGGCCACTCAATGCCGTCCGGGCGCAGCGCGTAAAATGCGCGTACCACATCAATTAAATCCCAGCGGGAGTTACCGTTTTGCCATTCGCGGGCGTAAGGGTCGAGCAGATTGCGATAGAACAGATGGCGAGACACTTCATCATCAAAGCGTAAGCTGTTGTATCCCGCAACACAGGTGCCCGGCTCGCTCATGTGGCGCTGCACTTCACTGGCAAACTGCGCTTCAGGCAGGCCGCGACGTCGCGCTTTTTGTGGGGTAATCCCGGTAATCAAACACGCGGCAGGATGAGGCAGGTAATCGTCCGCTGGCTTGCAGTAGAGCTCGATAGGCTCACCGATCTCGTTTAAGTCCGCATCGGTACGCAGCGCAGCAAATTGAGCGGGCCGATCTCGACGTGGATCGGCCCCGAATGTTTCATAGTCATGCCACAAAAAACTGGCAGGGGCGGCATTAGGTGGCGCCATGAACAAGCACTCCGCAAGGCAGCAAAAACCCTAGCCTAGCACACCCAGCGCCTTTATCGCCGCCTGTTGCCCTACTGTCTTGTCAGCTTTTGGGCAACGTCACATTCAGCTCAAGTACTGAGCAGTTATCTTCGCTATCCAGCGAAATCTGAATGGCGTTGTCGTCGACATGTACATAGCGACGAATAACTTCGAGCAGTTCGCGCTCAAGTAGCGGCATGTAGTCAGGCTGACCACGCTGGCTTCGCTGATGCGCCACGATGATTTGTAACCGTTCTTTAGCCACCGAGGCGGATTTCTTGCGCTCACGCTTCAAGAATTCCAAGAGTTTCATCGACGGTTACCTCCAAACATACGGCTAAGCAGACCTTTGCGCTGCACCTCATGAAAACGTAACGGAATCTCCTCACCCAGCAGACGTGAAACGGTATCCGTATACGCCTGACCTGCATCACTTGATGCATCGTGAGTGACTGGCACCCCCTGGTTCGAGGCGCGAAGCACAGCTTCGGACTCAGGAATCAGACCCAGTAAGTGAACGGCCAGAATTTCACGAATATCCTCAAGGGTAAGCATATCCCCGGTAGTCACCCGTTCAGGGTTATAGCGAGTAACGAGCAGATGCTCTTTAATCGGATCACCACCCTGCTCAGCACGTCGGGTTTTCGATGCCAAAAGGCCCAAAATACGGTCAGAATCGCGTACTGATGAGACCTCCGGATTGGTGACCACAATCGCTTCGTCGGCAAAATACATGGCAAGCTGCGCACCACGTTCAATACCTGCGGGAGAATCACAGATAATAAAGTCAAATTCTTCTCGAAGCTTTTCCAAAACCTCCGCCACCCCTTCCTGGGTTAGCGCATCTTTATCCCGGGTTTGTGAAGCGGGCAGGATATACAGATTTTCAACGCGCTTATCACGGATCAGCGCCTGGTTAAGGCCAGCTTCCCCCTGGATGACATTTACCAGGTCATACACCACACGACGCTCGCACCCCATAATCAAATCAAGATTTCGCAGTCCCACATCAAAATCAATGACCACGGTTTTTTTACCACGGAGTGCCAGACCTGTTGAGATTGCTGCAGCGCTGGTGGTTTTACCGACCCCCCCTTTACCTGAGGTCACAACAATAATTTTAGCCAAGATTCACTTCCTTCTTGAAGTCGTTCATCGCGAGCGCATGACGCTGAACGAATAACGGGAACGTCAATGTCACAAAAGCCCTACTGTAACGGATAGGCAAGGCAGCGTCGCTAAGCATTAAGCATGGATGCACGCTGCGTTGAAAGCATCAACCCAACGGCTTAATTTCAAGCTGCTCTTTTATAAAATGAACTTCTGCGGTGCGGCCCAAAAGCCGGGGATCAACATCTTCAAGGCGTTTGTAATTCCCAGCCACCGAAAGCAGCTCAGCCTCAAGCTCGCGGCAGTAAATACCGGCCTGAGTATTGCCGTGAATGCCTGCCAGCGCCCGTCCCCGCAGAGCACCGTAAATATGAATACTACCTGCTGCTAATACTTCTGCACCCGCATTGACGGCACCAATAACGATCAGATCCCCGTCCGATGCGCTGACCTGCTGGCCTGAACGAACGGTGCCGCGATAAAGTCGTGTTGCCGCACTCTTGGCTTGCGCCTCAATACGCTCGTCGTCAGAGGCATTGTTTTTTGAGGTTTCCTCTTTGCTGACGCTCTCCAGTGCGCGAGCGCGCGTCTCCTCTACAGGTGCAAACCACCCAAGTCCCAATGCCCAAGCCGACTGGCGTACCGGCTCTGAACCGCCGCGCACCGCAACGGGTAAAAGTTTGTGATCCCGGCAAACGGCGCATATTCTTTCCAAAGCCAAATGGGGTTCATCAAGCTTTTCCACGCTTAGCACAACCGGTGTATGCTGGAAGAAGGCAGGAGACTGAGACAGTTTACCGGCCAACTGCCGCCGGATATGCTCAGGGTCAGCGCTACTTAATTCCATGACGGTCATCGGCAGCATGCCGCCTTTAAAGGTAAATGCCATGTTGGCACTATCGGCGTTGAGGCTCATAGCCGAACTCCATGTCATGTTCAGGTAAAATAAAGGTAGCGCAATTTGGCGCCTTTGGGTGTGAAGAATCAATTTCTATTACACCCTGGTAAGGCAAAGCTAAGCGACAGCGCCGGTGACTGCAACCGCTGTTCAATAATGGCTAATTTTTTTCATGCTACGCACCTCTACGCAGGATGATCCATGCACGGACTGTTAAGACGCCTGTTCGCTCCTCGTTGGCAACACCCCGACCCCGAGGTACGCCGACAGGCCCTCTCTCGACTTGACCCCCACCAGGCTGAACAGCGCGAAGCGCTGCAAGCACTCGCGCATGATAGTGACAGCAGCATCCGCCTGTCGGCCCTGCTCGCGCTGGATGATGTCAATGGGCTGGTGATAGCCTACCCTGACCACAGCCAGCAAGAGGCATGGTTCAATGCCGTGAGTCAGCGGCTTAGCGGTCTTGAAGGCAGCACCGAACTGCAACAACGCCTGACCCTGGTGGAAGGGCTGGACGAGCCGCGGCTTTTAAATGTAATTGCCTTACAAGGCGACAACCTGGAGCTGCGCCTGACCGCCCTTGCCCGGCTAACCCGTGAAGGCGACCTGGTTAAGCAAGCGTGCCAAAACGGTGTCGCGGCTGTTCGTCATCGCGCCACCGAGCGCATTGAGACAGAAGAGGCCCTGAAGCGCCTGCTTAAAGACGCGCGGCGTGATCGTTATGTAACTCGCCTTGCCCGCGAAAAGCTCGGCCAGCAGCGAACCGATGCCGAATGGCTGGCCCGCCAACAGCAGCAGTTGGAGCACCTTCTTCACCAGATGGAACAGCATGCTCGCGCGCCTTGGGAGCCACTTTATGGCGGCCGCTTTCGCCATTTAGAGCGCGAATGGAAGAACCTGACGCCCCCTCCTAGCGCCGAGCAAGAGCAGCGCTTTCATCAGGCCATGCTGGGCTGCCGTAAAACGCTTCACGACCATGAAACGCAGGAGCAGGCTCGCCAGCAGAGCCTTGCCCGCCGAGAGGAAGCGGATCAGACACGTGATCAGCTGCTTGATGGGCTGGAGGAGACGCTTGAAAGTCTTCATCATGCCACCGAGCTGACCGTTCAGGATATCGACAGCCTGCGCGCCCAACGCCAGCTTTTCAGCCAACGCTGGCAAGCACTCTCGGACGTACACTCGCCCAGCGAGCCTGCAAGCCAACGCTACACGCACGTCATTATTCAATATGAGCAGTGCCTGGATGCCTGGCAGCGCTGGCAAGATGTCAGCGTCGTGCTTGAGCAAGCGCTTGCGGATAATGACCACCGCACCATGCGCCGCCTGCTTAACGAATGCGACTGGCCAAAAGCATTTACGCCGCCTGCGTTGATACAGCGCGCTCAGGCAACGCTTGCCACCGAGTCTCACACACCGGCAGCTAGCCCACACGCCTCGGTTTCATTAAGCACTTATGCAGCGGAACTCGATAGCTTTGAGCACCTGCTTGAGCGTGGCGCCTTCAAAAGCGCCAGCCATCTTCACCAGCGCTTAAAGCCGCAAATCGAAGCCCTGCAAATGGCGGAAGCCAAGCCGCTGAAGGCACGCTTAAAACAGTCCGGCGCGCGGCTGGCCGAACTACGCGATTGGCGCGGCTTTGTCGCAGGGCCCAAGCGCGAGCAGTTATGTTCAAGCATTGAAGCACTGGCCAACGACCCGCACATGGCGGAAACCGCGCTTGACCGCCACCACCGCCAGCTAGTGAAAGAGTGGAAGTCGCTGGGCGATGCCGCCGCCAACCGCGAACAGTCCGCGCGCTTTCGTGCTGCATCTGACCGAATCCACGAGCGGTTAGCTCCATGGCGCGACCAGCTTGGCCAAGAGCGTGAAGCGAACCTGCAGGCCCGCGAGCAGCTGTGTGAACAGCTTGAAACACTGCTCGCCCAGCCAGCAGAGGACGCCGACCCGGATGTACTACGTGAAATTCGCGACAAGGCACGCCATCAATGGCGCCACTACTCGCCGGTGCCTCGCGAGCGCTCTGAGGCTGTTGGTCAGCGGTTTGGGAAAATCCGCCACCAGTTGCAAACATTAATTGATCAGCGGGCCGAGCATATCGCCTCTCAAAAGCAGGCGTTTATTGAAGAAGTGCGGACGCTTCGTCACGACCAGCAACAACCCTTGGCTCAACGCATTACACAAACCAAGCAACTACAGCAGCACTGGCGTCAGTTAGGGCGCGCACCCAAAGGGGCGGAACAAACCCTTTGGAAGGCGTTCCGGCATGAGTGCGATCAGCTGTTTGCCCAGCGCGAAGCCCACAAGAGTGAGCAGGCTGCCCATCAGCAACAGCAGCTTGAAGCCATGCAAATACTTATCGATCAAATGGACAGCTGGCAACCCACTAGCGCCAATGAAACCAGCACGTTGGACGACTTTTTGAACCAGGTCAGCCAGCTTGAGCCACTGCCGCGAAACCGGCGTAGCGAAGGCATGCAGCGTCGCCTAAGCGGTATTGTGCGCGCCAAGCGCGAGCGTTTGAGTCGCCTTAAGATTGCGGATACCGTTCAGCAATGGCAACTTATTTTACCGCTCGTTAACGCGCACTTGTCCGCCGATCAGCGCTATCTGGACGGCGGTGCCGCAGAAATTATCAACGCTGACGGTATCATTAGCACGCCACTTCCCAGCGTATTTGCAGAGGCGCATCAGACGCGTAACCGTCAGCGTCAATCCACGCCACTCCCGTTGTCGCTGGACGATGAGGCAGCGCGGGCAGACGCCATTTCTCGGCTGCGGGTACATCTATCCCTGTTAACCAGCGGCAGCATCCGACAAAGCGACGAGCCTTTGCGCCTGGCGATCCAGGTAGAGCGCTTGAATGAAGGAATTCGCCAAGAGCGTAGTCGCGAAGAAGAAATTATCGATGTTTTAGCCGCGCTATTAGCGCTTGGCCCGGTATCGATGGCGCAGTGGGAAAAAGAAGCCAGGGAACTGGATAGCTTATTGCGCGACCTGGGGCATATCCCGCCCCCCTGATCGCCCCATCAATGCGACAACAACACAACGGGAGGCGATTCGCCTCCCGCTTTGCATGCTCCCTTGTGAGGAATAAGCCGTCGCGTAGGCACGGGTGGCCTAGCCCATAAATTGCCCACCGTTAATATCGATGTTGGCGCCGGTAATAAAACCAGACTCTTTATCGGCAAGGAACGTCACCAATCGACCAATTTCTTCCGGCGTACCGTAGCGTTTTACCGGAATCGTTTCGCGAATGGCTTCACGCACTGACTCCGGAATTTTCATAATCATGTCGGTGGCAATATAGCCAGGCGATACGGTATTTACCGTAATGCCTTTGGTGGCCGTTTCCTGCGCCAGCGACATGGTTAAGCCGTGCATACCGGCTTTAGCGGCAGCGTAGTTAACCTGGCCAAACTGCCCTTTACGGCCATTGATGGAGGAGATATTAATAATTCGACCATAGCCATTTTCGAGCATCATCTCGATCACGCTACGGCAAGTATTAAAGACGCTATTAAGGTTGGTATCGATGACCTGATACCACTGTTCGTAGGCCATTTTTTTCATCGTGCCGTCGCGGGTAATGCCAGCACAGTTTACCAGCACGCTAATTGGACCGTACTGTTCGTGGATCTCACGCGCAGCATCCAGGCATGCGTTATGGTCAGACAGGTCGACCCCGAGTGTTGTAATCTTCTGATAACCGGCAGCTTGCTGGGTGTCCAGCCAGGTTTTGGCTTTTTCGGGATTGTTATACCCTGCCACTACCCTATAACCCGCATCTGCCAACGAACGACAAATTGCCGTGCCGATTCCACCAGTTCCACCAGTTACCCAGGCGACGGGGGCTTGATTGGCCATTGACTACCTCCCTGATATGACAAATGGCTTGGACGCTAAGTACTGTTATGGTCCGCAAACCATTTCAAATAAGCGTCAAGCGCTTGTATCACTAACAGCACGCCACCGCTTTTATTGTTAGGCGGCCTACCGACAGTAAGCTTTTTATTGGGACCATGGGAAGCATAGCTTTACTCTTTGCATATTGCAGTACGATGAATATCAGCCTTTTGTGCTTTGTTTTCTACAAAGGGTTGACGTGGCGCAAAAAATCCGTAGAATACGCCTCACGTTGATGCGGGGTGGAGCAGTTTGGTAGCTCGTCGGGCTCATAACCCGAAGGTCATCGGTTCAAATCCGGTCCCCGCTACCAATATTTCGAGAGGCAGATCAGTAACTTACTGGTCTGCCTTTTTTGTGTTTATTCGTTGACTAGCGCCCTGTGACACATCTGTGTCGTATATGTGCCACATTCACTCCTTCCCTTTCTTTAACGATCACTTCTAACGACCTTCAGGCGACTTGCTCGCTGCCCTCAATTATTTTCATTTTTTGCACCCTCGTCTTGGTATTCCAACAGATCCCCTACTTCACATTTGAACAGGCTGCATAGTTTATCCAATGCATCTAAGTCGATCCGCTGGGCAGTTTCTTTGTAGAGCAGCGTAATTGTATTGCGGTTGAGACCTGTCTCACGCGCTACATCAACGATCTTCATCTTATGCTCGCCCATCAAGCGCGCCAGGTGACAACGAACCATCAAAACCTCCTGTGAAATCTTTTTGTCATTCTAAATGGCAAAAAACGCTTGCAAATGGTTTTTTGCTGTCTAAAATGCCATTTAGGATGGCATTCTGATAGCTGGAATGCCTTTTAGCCACGCAGAATATCACCCCTGTTAGAGGTTTTCGATGGAATCATCTTATACCTACCTCACGACCGAAGAGCTTGCTCAGCGCATCAAGTACGACTGCCGTACTATCCGCCAGCAGCTAAAAGATAGCGTCCTTATCGAGGGCACTCACTACATCAAACCTTTTGGCCGGCGGAAAATTTTATTCCTCTGGGAAGCCGTCGAAAAAGAAATGCTAAAAGCTGCCCAAGGCAATATCTCCATTCCAATGGCAAATGGAGGCTATAGCCATGGGTAAGGTTCGCCAACGTAAAGAGACGGGTAAGCTCTATCTGGATTTTTTCTACCAAGGCCTACGATTACGTGAGCAAACTGCACTGAAAGACACGCCTGCTAACAGGAAAAAGGTCGAGCAATTGCTTGCAAAGATAGAAGCAAAGATCTTGCTAGATGACCTCGACTACGCTGAGTTTTTTCCGGGCAGCAAGAATTTGCAAAAACTGGGAGCAAATGAAACGGCGAAAAACCAAAACTCTCAAACTCCCAACATCAAGGGCACACATACCCCAGTGGAAACACCACTCTTCAACGATTTTTCCGACCAATGGTTCGAAGAGAGCAAAATTCAGTGGCGTGCCTCTCACGTGCGAAATGTGAGTTCGATCCTGGATAGCTCACTGAAGCCAGCGTTTGGAAAAAAGCCGATTGGCGACATTACCAAGACGGACATCATGGCGTTCCGCGCCAAGTTAGCTAAACGTAAGGGGCGCGGCAGCACAGGGTTGGTGTCGTCCAAGACGATCAACAGTCACATGACGATTCTGCGCATGGTGCTAGATGAAGCAGCCGAGCGATTCGATTTCGAGTCACCATACAAAAATATCAAGCCGTTAAAGCTGCAAAAGACCCATATCGAGCCATTTTCGCTACACGAAGTACAACGCATCATCAATAACGTCCGCGCGGACTATCGCAACTACTACACGGTGCGCTTTTTTACTGGTATGCGAACCGGCGAAGTCGATGGGTTGAAGTGGAAACATGTTGATTTTGCCAAACGCGAAATCTTAGTACGCGAAACACTGATCAATGGCGAGACGGAATACACCAAGACCGATGGATCTCAGCGGGAAATCCCCATGTTTGGGCAGGTGTATGACGCGCTTAAAACGCAATACGCCGCGACGGGGCATTTAAGCAAATACGTGTTCTGTAATCAGTCAGGCCAGCCCCTTGATCACAATAACGTGACCAAGCGCGTGTGGTACCCCTTACTGAAGTCTCTCGGGCTAACCAAGCGGCGTCCTTACCAAACACGCCATACCGCCGCGACGCTGTTTCTGGCGTCGGGTGAAAACCCTGAATGGGTGGCCCGCATGCTGGGCCATAGCTCAACCGAGATGCTATTCAAGGTTTATTCCCGATACGTTCCCAATGCGACACGTATGGATGGCTCAGCCTTTGAGCGTTTACTTGGCAATACCACGCCCACCAAGTCCCAGAAGGAGCATCGTAATGAAACGGCTTGATAATGCACCAGCCCACCTGTCACGCACCTTCAAAGGCACTTATCGGCTTACAGGGCGTGTGGTCGAGTTTGATAATGCGAAAACGCCCTTCTTAAAGTTGCGGTTGAGCGATTGCATGGGAGATCACATAGCGATGCTCAATCTGGATAAAACTCAGGTGCCTGAGCGCATTGGCCACCTGGACTATGTCACCGCTTCCGGGGTGAAGTGTTTGTCTAATCAGTTCGTACTTGACGGGTTTCGCAAGGCGACCCGGGAAGAAGTGGCCGCGCTGGATACACTGCAATCGTTGCCGCGGGTGTATTGCCCAGTACCGGAGGTACTTGACCAGCTTGTCGCGACCGTGCAATCGCTTCAGTCGGCACATATGCGTAAGTTTTTGATGCTCGCACTGGAGCGCAAGGATCGTCTCGAAGCCTTTTTAAACGCGCCAGCCAGCGTAAATTATCACCATGCATATCCAGGAGGGCTGCTGGCGCATTCACTGGATGTCGCCAACAACGCTGTGGCTATGCTGCGCCTAAACGAGCCCAACATGCCGCGTCTGATGCAGGAAACATGTTTTGTCGCAGGGTTGTTACACGATATTGGGAAGACCTATACCTACGATTCAAAAGGCAAACCAAATGCGGCTTGGAAACTATGTAGCCATGATACGTTTACTCTGGAAGCATGTGCCTATGGGCTTGCGTATTTAGACAAGCACGAGCCGGACATTGCGATGACGCTTCGTCATATTTGGACATGTGCATCACCTGGGGCGCGCTACGGCCAACCAGCCGCGATGACGATAGCTCGTTATATTCGTGATGCTGACGGGCAAAGCGCCATGGCCGATAATCAACAGCGAGCATTTCGCACTAAATCTAGCTGGGGATTCAGCCGCCTGGGCCAGAACCTTTTTTGGCGTCCTGAAATCCCGGCTCTACAGTCACTGTAGGCTACATATGCTCATAGTCTGACACCGCCAACTGCTTAGCTTGGCGGTTTTTTCACTACGCCACCCAAATACACATTCATCCCGATGCTAGCACTCTTACCTTTGCTGCAAGATACCAATTGTGGCAATGGCTTTCTAAGCTAAGGCCTATTCTACTAATCCAGGACTGCCGAGCTAAATTCGTTTTCATGCCTAGGATGTACGTCCTATAGTACAGCTCTCTTTCTCACTCTGCTAAGCATGCTACTATCTAACCCTGCTTAACTAGATTAGATGACCACGCCTGAAAGGATGCTTGCTGATGTTCGATTCGTCCGTTGCGGTTGCCACGCCTGATGCCGTCGATCAGTTTATTGAGCGCTGGCAACACACCACCGGCACCGAAAAGGCCAATTATCAGCTATTCCTTTCAGAGCTATGTGCGCTGCTTGAGTTGCCAACGCCCGACCCCGCCAGCAAAGATAATAGTGAAAATGCCTATACCTTCGAACGCCGGGTGGATATTCAAAACCCCGATGGCAGCGAAAATCGCGGCTTTATCGACCTTTACAAGCGCGGCGCGTTTGTACTGGAAGCCAAGCAAACCGGCAAAGGGCTAGAAACCAAAGGCTGGGATAAAGCCATGCAGGCGGCTTATAACCAAGCCGACCAATATGTACGCGCCCTGCCCCCAAAAGAAGGCCGCCCAGCCTTTATTTTGGTCACAGATGTTGGGCGCACGCTGGCACTCTACTCTGAGTTTTCGCGCTCTGGCGGCACCTATGTACCCTTTCCAGACCCGCGTAATTACCGCATTAAGCTGGAAGACTTACGCCAGCCAAATATTCAGCAACGCCTTAAAGCGCTATGGGAAGCACCCGACACCCTTGACCCGAGCCAATACGCTGCTCGCGTCACTCGTGAGGTCAGCGCCAAGCTTGCAACCTTAGCGAAAACGCTAGAAGCCGATGGTTATGAAGTCGACCGCGTAGCGCACTTTTTGAAGCGCTGCCTGTTCACCATGTTCAGTGAAGACGTTGGGCTGTTGCCCAAAAACAGCTTTACCGACTTCCTCACCCGCATGAAAGAGACACCCGAACACTTTGCCGACGCCATTAGCTCGTTATGGGAAAGTATGAACAGCGGCGGCTTTAGCGGCGTACTGACGGCCAAGGTGATGCGTTTTAACGGCGGCCTGTTTAAAAACATTGACCCCATTCCGCTCACCCCCGAGCAGATTCAGCTGCTGATTGATGCCGCCAAAGCCGACTGGCGCTTTGTGGAGCCGGCCATTTTCGGCACGCTGCTGGAGCGCGCCCTGGACCCCCGCGAGCGCCACAAACTAGGTGCCCACTATACGCCCCGCGCCTATGTCGAGCGGCTGGTGATGCCCACGCTGATTGAACCGCTACGCCGGGAGTGGGCCACCGCCCAGGTGGTCGCGGAAACCCACAACCAGAAAGGCAAAACCGATAAAGCGCTAGAGAGCCTGCGCACCTTTCACCACAAGCTCTGCCAAGTACGCGTGCTTGACCCCGCCTGCGGTAGCGCCAACTTCCTGTATGTCGCGCTGGAGCACATGAAGCGTCTGGAAGGTGAAGTATTAAACCTGATTGCCGACCTCAGCGGCGGGCAAGACTCATTAGAAGCGGAAGGCTTTACCGTCTCGCCCCAACAGTTCCTCGGCATGGAAATTAACCCCCGCGCCGCCGCCATTGCTGAAATTGTGCTTTGGATCGGTTACCTGCAGTGGCACTACCGTATTCACGGCAGCCTCGATCTGCCCGAACCGATTCTCAAAGACTTCCACAATATCGAGGAGCGCGATGCGCTGATTGAATTTGACAGCCGCGAACCGCTGCTGGATGAAAACGGCCAGGAAGTCACCATCTGGGACGGCATCAGCATGAAGAAAAGCCCCGCCACCGGCGAGCTGATCCCTGATGAAACCGCCCGGACCACGGTATACCGCTACCACAATCCCAGACGCGCCGAGTGGCCGGAAGCAGATTATATCGTCGGCAACCCACCGTTTATTGGCGCCTCCACCATGCGCCGCGCACTAGGCGATGGCTACGTGGATGCCGTGCGCCAAGTATTTAAAGGCACGGTGCCGGAATCTGCCGATTTTGTGATGTACTGGTGGCATATTGCCGCTGAAGCGGCACGCAACGGCCACGCCCAGCAGTATGGCTTTATTACCACCAACAGCCTGCGCCAAACCTTTAACCGCCGCGTGCTGGAACCGCACCTGAACGATGCCAAAAAGCCGCTCTCGCTCACCTTCGCGATTCCCGACCACCCCTGGGTAGACGGCAACGACGGTGCCGCCGTGCGCATTGCCATGACCGTGGGCCGCGCAGGCGAAGCACCAGGTCGATTGCAGCAAGTAACAAGCGAAAGCAGCGAAGACGACCGCGAAGCCCGCAGCGTGGCACTAAGCCACCGCGAGGGTAAGGTATTTGCCGACTTGAGTATCGGCGCGGATGTGGCGGGGGCGGGAGCGCTAAAATCAAATAGCAGTATTAGTCAGCGTGGTTTCGAACTTGGAGGCAGAGGGTTCTCAATCACAACTGGTGATGTAAACGCTGCTGGCTTCGGAAGATATCTCAATACAAGTGTATTAAGCAGATTTCGCAATGGTAAAGACCTTAATCAGACTCCACGTGATAGATATCTAATAGATTTCTATGGATTAACAGAAAGACAAGCAAAAGCTAATTTTCCAGAGCTATACCAATGGGTTAAAGAAAGAGTAAAGCCTGAAAGAGATACAAACAGAAACAAAGCATTGCGCGAAAAATGGTGGTTGCACCGTGGGCAGCGCGAAGACCTTAGGGCAGCTCTGAGTGGGCTAGGTGATTATATTGCGACTGCTTATGTAAGTAAGCATAGATTTTTTGTCAAACTAGATAAAAGCATTTCTCCAGATGATGGGCTAATTGCCATAGCTTGCGAAAGTGATAGCGCCTTAGGTTACTTGAGTAGCAGAGTTCACACATTATGGAGCCTAGCCAGTGGCGGGCGATTAGGTGTAGGCAATGACCCCCGCTACAACAAAACCCGCTGCTTCGAAACCTTCCCCTTTCCTGAGCTGAACGACGAGCAGGCGGCGAAGATTGGCCAGCTTGCGGAGCAGATCGACGCCCACCGCAAGCGCCAGCAGGCCGAACACCCAACGCTGACGCTCACCGGCATGTACAACGTGCTGGAAAAGCTCCGCGTGGGTGAAGAACTCAACGCCAAAGAACAAACCATCAACCAGCAAGGCTTGGTCAGCACTCTGCTCGCCGACCACGACGCCTTAGACCGCGCAGTATTTAATGCCTACGGCTGGGATGACTTGGCAAAAGTACTAGTGGGCTTACCCGGTGCCACCACCCCACTGCCGGACAAGCCCGCCGCTCAAGCCCAGGCCGAGGAAGAGTTGCTAATGCGCCTAGTGGCGCTCAACAAACAGCGCGCCGCTGAAGAAGCGCAAGGCAAGGTGCGCTGGCTACGCCCCGATTACCAAGCACCGGAAGAAGCCGCCCCCACCCAAACCGAGCTGCAAAGCACCACAGCTGAGACCAGCGCCCCAGCAGCAGACAAAACCAAAGCCACCTGGCCCAAAGACCTCGCCACCCAGGTCACGGTTCTACGCGACATGCTTGCCCAAAGCCCCCACAGTGCGGAAAGCCTGGCCGCCCAGTTCAAACGCAAACCGGTGAAAGGCGTTGGTGAGGTACTATCGGCGCTGGCCGCCCTCGGCCAGGCCCAGCAAGAAGACAAACACTGGCGGCTGGTGAGGTAGCACATTTGACCTAGCGCTTTTCAATTTGGCGATCGATAGCAAATTGTCAGACGGCAACCTATCCGCTCTGCGATACAGATACTCGTTTCGCAGAGATTACTGCCAACTGACAGGTTTCTCGATGCGAGTGCTAATCATAAGCAAAAAATCACGCCACAGACAGATTGTCGGCGGCGTTGCTCTCAATGGGCGCGCTGATCACTACTTGGTCGTAAAAAACATAAATTTCACCTAGCGAGGCGTGCATCATGGGTTCGCCAGGAGGCAACGCCAGCTCACCGAAACTCACACCTGGAGAAAGACTCTCAAGCGCGAACTGATGCCGATGAAGGTAATAATTTTCGGCAGCAGTGAAGCCGATATAGATCCGATCATCGTCGCGCCAGGCGGTGGTTCGGAAGGCTTCTGTAGCCGGTAAAAAGTCACGTTGCGTCGAACGGTTAAAAGGGGAGCTTTTGTCACCAACCCCAAATATCTCTTCACGTGCCGCTACCGGTGTGACTATAAAGAGTGCCACCATTAGAAAAGCGAAGACTTGTTTCATGAGTTTAACGCCGCCTTTGGCTTATCTACTGGCTGGCGTCTGGACCAGGCAACCAGGGTAAAGCCTGCGATGAGCATCGGTAGTGTCAGCAGCTGCCCCATGGTCAACCAGCCAAAGGCAATGAATCCCAGCTGAGGGTCGGGGAGGCGTGCGAACTCCACCGTAAAGCGGAAGGCTCCGTAAAGTAGCAGGAAAAGCCCCGAGATCAGGCCCCTATGGCGCGGCCGGCGCGATAGCCACCACAGCACGGCAAACAACACGATGCCTTCCAGGGCGAACTCGTAAAGCGCCGAGGGATGGCGTGGTTCTGAGCCGAGCCCCATCATGGGAGGGAATACCATGGCCCACGGAACGTCGCTGATACGCCCCGGTAACTCGTGATTGATGAAGTTGCCGAGGCGACCCGCCCCCAGGCCGATGGGGACTAACGGAGCGATGAAGTCGGTCAGTTGTATAAAAGCCAGTTGATGTTTGCGAGCAAACAGCCAGGCAGCCACTAATACACCGGCAAGGCCGCCATGAAAACTCATGCCTCCTTCCCAGATTTTTAGTAACCAAAGAGGGTTGTCCTGCAGTTGTTCGAGCCCGTAAAACAGCGCATAGCCCAGGCGGCCGCCAATGATGATGCCGATGGCCCCATAGAAAATCAGGTCGCCCATATCATCATGGCTTAGGCCGAGTCGGTGGGCGCGACGCCGGCCCAACCACCAGGCGGCAACTAGCCCGATGACATACATCAAGCCATACCAGTGGATCTGAAGAGGGCCTATGGCGATGGCAATCGGATCGATTTGAGGATATTGCAGCATAGTCTTCCTTAAATGGTCATAACAGTTGATGTGTCTTCAGCAAAAATGCATCTTGCTAGGCTGTTTATCGCTGCCACTTCTCGATTTCTTGTATGACTCGCTCAACATCCTCGGGAGTGATGTAACCTATGTGTTTGTAACGGATAGTACCTTCGGTATCGACCACGAAGCTTTCTGGCGCGCCATAAACACCCAGCTCAAAACCTAGGTTACCCTCTGGATCGAAGATATTGACTTCAAAAGGGTTCCCAAACTCTTCAAGAAACTCGAGCCCCTTTGCCTGGGTATCTTTGTAATTGATGCCAACCAAGCGGACGCCTCGCGTGGCCAGGTCCAACAACTGCGGCATTTCATGCTTGCAGGTCGGGCACCATTCTCCCCATACGTTGACCAATGTCACCTGACCTTCAAAAAGGGATTCATCAACGCGCCGCGAAGGGTCTTCCAGCGTCGTCAGATTGAAGGTCGGAAACGGCTGAGCCAGCAGGGGTGAGTCTCGAGCGCTAGGATCCATTGATAAGCCCTGATAAAAGAAAAAGCTCAAGCCCAAAAAACCCAATAGGGGTAAAAACAGCAATATTCGCGATTTCACGTCTGCCCCTCATAATTGGTCGGAAGTAAGTTTCCGCTGCGCATTGCCAATACCTGCAATAACCGCCCCAGAGCAGCATTGATGTGCTATCAAGGCCGTCTAGACCATAGGCGTTTCGCCAGCAGCGGCAGCAGTGTGATGCCACTGATGAGAATCAGCGCGATCGTGAGGCCACGGGAGTCGGCGGTAATCAGCACTTCGCCGAACATGACGATCAGATACGCGGTGGGGATCACGCCGGCCAATGTGGCGATCAAAAAGCGCCAGAAGGACAGTGGGGTGATGCCCGCCGCATAGCTGACGGCATCAAACGAAATGAATGGTACCAATCGCGATGCAAAAACGATGAGCATCAAGCCGGTTTGAGAGCGCTCTTTTCCTAACCAATTGAGGATGGGACGAGTACGCGACCAGCGTTGCATCACCTCATAGCCGAGCAGACGAGCAATGCAGAAGGACAGCAGAGCGCCGGTTTCGGCACCGATAACGACATAAGCCGTGCCCCAAACTGGGCCGTAGATCGCACCGGCCACCATGGCAATCGGACCACTGGGAATCGGGCTCATGACAATTGCGGCAATCATCATGAAGATAATGGCCAATGGCCCCCAGACGCCCAACCCACCAACCCACTCGCGCAAGGCCTGCTTATCGGACAAGACCGACAAGGCGCCGGTCTCCATCAGGATCCAATACAGGGCCGCCAAGCCCATCAATAGAGTGAGCCCCAAAAAGAGCTTTTGCTTTACGCTAAGCTGGGTTGCCATATTCGTCCCACATCATATGCTGCCGTTTCTCCGAGCTAAGCGGAGGGTTTGTTGATCAATATTTTGCTATTTCCATTTTATTTTTTTGAAAACAGGTATTTGGCAAGCGCAGCAACACCAAGCACCAGTGCAATAATCAACAAGATTGCTATTAAGCCCATCCCCGCCATGCCCCACATGCAGCTTTCACTTCCCATCATTTTGAATTCCTCTTTAACAATACGGTGTTTGGTTTAGGCGCGATGAACAGCATCGTTTGGACGTGGTGTGGCATTGCTGGTATCCGGCATGAAACGGCGTAGCCGCAACGAGTTAGTCAGCACAAAGACACTGGAAACGCTCATGGCCGCCGCCGCCAGCATGGGGCTGAGCAATACGCCGATGAACGGATAGAGTACGCCCGCCGCTACAGGGATTAGCGCTACGTTGTAGCCATAGGCCCAGAGGAAATTGCCGATAATAGTTCGGTGGGTACGCTTGGAGAGCGCCGTGGCATTGACGATGCCTCGCAAATCGCCACTCATCAACACCACATCGCCGGACTCGATGGCGATATCGGTGCCAGTGCCGATCGCAATGCCCACGTCGGCCTGGGCCAAAGCGGGTGCATCATTGATCCCGTCCCCCACAAAAGCGACACGCTTGCCCTCCGCCTGGAGACGCCGGATCTCTGCCGCTTTCTGGTCGGGCAGCACCTCAGCGAGAACTTGGTGGATGCCAACCTGTCGGGCGATAGCATCGGCAGTGGCACGGTTATCGCCGGTGAGCATGGCCACTTCCAGCCCTTGCGCTTTGAGTGCTGCGATGGCCTCGGTAGAGCCCTCTTTAAGTGGGTCCGCCACCGCGATGACTGCAGCAAGCTGACCGTCTACCGCGGCATAGAGCGGGCTCTTGGCGTTCTCGGCTAACACCTTGGCGCGTGTTTCTGCCTGGCCGAGCTCGATTTCCAGCCGACGCATGTAACGATCAGCTCCCACATGCACCAAGTGGCCGTCGACCTCGGCTTCTATGCCGTAGCCAGGCTCGGCACTAAAGCGACTGACCGAGGGTAATTCCAACCCGTGGGCCTTGGCGCCCTGGACGATGGCCTCGGCAATGGGGTGCTCGCTTTGCGCTTCCACCGCCGCGACTAGTCGCAGAACCTCGTTTTCATGAGCGTTGATCGCTTCGAAGTCGGTCAGCTCGGGGCGTCCTTGGGTCAGAGTGCCGGTCTTGTCCAGCACCACCGTATTCATCTTGGCCAGCGTCTCAAGCGCCGCCCCTTTGCGAAATAGCACCCCCATCTCGGCCCCTTTACCGGTACTGACCATAATCGCCGTCGGGGTGGCCAGGCCCATTGCACAGGGGCAGGCAATCAGCAGCACGCTCACGGTAGTGACGAAAGCAAAGGACAACGACGGCGCCGGTCCGAAAACGAACCAGAGTGCGAAAGTAAGCGCGGCGATCGCGATGACCAGGGGTACGAACACCCCGGCAACCTTGTCGGCCAGCTGCTGAATCGGGGGCTTCTCCGCCTGGGCCGCTTCCACCATCTTGACGATCTGCGACAGCACGGTGTCGGCACCGACCCGCGTGGCGCGGAAGGTAAGTGCGCCATTCTTGTTGATAGTGCCACCGACGACTTCGCAATCCCTCTGTTTGGCGACCGGCACTGGCTCACCACTGATCATCGACTCATCAACGTAAGAGTGACCTTCCTCAACGATGCCATCGACTGGAACACGCTCCCCTGGGCGAACCAAAATACGATCGCCCGTGACGACGGCGTCGATAGGCAGCTCGACGGTTTCATCCTCGCGGATGACGCGGGCGGTTTTCGCCTGCAATTGCAGAAGCTTCTTGATTGCTTCTGAGGTGCGCCCTTTGGCAATGTGTTCGAAATAGCGACCGAGCAGAATTAGCGTCACGATCACCGCCGCCGCTTCGAAGTAGCTCACGGCGGTTCCAGTAGGGAAGAGCTCGGGCACAAGCAGGGCGGCGACCGAATAGAAATAGGCGGCGCTTGAGCCGATCATGACAAGGCTGTTCATGCCCGGATTAAAGTGCCGGAGTTCGGCGTAGCCGGCACGATAAAAGCGTGCGCCGGCATAGAACTGCACCGGTGTGGTCAACAACCACTCGATGCCCATCCAGCCGCGATGCGACATTAAACTCGTTAAAAGCGTTTCAAAAGTGGGAATCATTTTCCCCATGGCGATGATGACCACCGGAATCGTCAATATTGCCGCGAGCACGACGCGACGGCGAAGCTCGGCTCTCTCCTGGTCCTCGTTGTCCGTTGGTGGCGGCGCATCGGTATCCTGCGGTTCATAGCCTGCCTCGCGGATGGCATGCTGAATACGCGTTAACGAAACGGTTCCCGGCAGGAAACGAACGAAGGCCTTCTGGGTAGCGAGGTTAACACTTACTTCCACCATGCCGGGCAGTTTCGTTAGCGTTCGCTCTATCCGAGAGACACAAGATCCGCAACTCATGCCGATGACGGGTATGTCGATGCTTTCCACTACCGGTTGATAGCCCGCCGTTTCAATGGCGTCGAATAGGCTAGTGGTCGCGGTACCAGCTTCGACCTGGATAGCCGCCTTCTGTGTGGCGAGGTTCACTTGAGCGTTGATCACGCCTGGCAGCTGCCCGAGTGCACGCTCCACACGCCCAATACAGGAGGCACAGGACATACCACGAATTTCTATATCGACGTGTTGCGCCATAATGACGATCTCCCAGATAATTTATCGACGGCCCGACATGCGAACTTGGTTCCCGACGTTCGCAGTCGAGAGGGTGTCGATCATTCAGTCTTCTCTGCAATTGCTTCGACGATTGGGCAGCCTTCCTGCATAGGTCCTTCGCCTGCACACTCGTCCAGTGTTTTTGATAATACGGCTTCTATCCGCGAGAGATGTTCGATTTGCTCACGGATCTTGTGCAGCTTCTCCCCGGCGATGCGTTTAGCCTGCGCCCGGTCGCCGTTGGCATCCTGAAGAATCAGCAGCTCACGTATCTCGTCAAGCGTGAAGCCCCATTGCTTGGCATGTACGATAAACTGCAGCCTGTCCACGGCATCCTTGGGATAACGCCGGTAGTTGGCTTCCGTTCGCCGGGGGGCGGGCATGAGCTTTTCTTTCTCGTAATATCGGATCGCTTGGCTGGCAACCCCGCTACGTTCGGCAAGCTCGCCGATACTCAGTGTTTGCATGGCTTGTTTCTCTCTCGATACCCTTAACTGGGCTCCCTGCCGCCCTGGCGATAATGCCATAGCGACAGTCCTCATCCTGATACCACGTAATTCAATCTAACCATAACCTTGAAGCTGACTTTAGGGTCAAGCGTCTTTTCCTGCCCCAGCCGAACTTGCGGCGCGGTGTTTATTACACTGTTAAATGCTTGACCTTGAAGTGGCTGGAGGCCTTAGAATCGTCGCCGGTTCCTGGCACATATGACGTACGACAGCGCCGGGGCTGCGGATGTCATCCGCTTGAGCAGCCTGTCTTCATCACCAGGGAAGCGATCACACATTGGAATCTCTCTCTTCCATCGGCTTGGTCGGTGCCTTTATTGGCGGATTGGTCTCATTCTTTTCGCCCTGCACACTACCCCTGTTGCCGGCCTACCTATCGGTGGTCACAGGCGGAAGTGCCGGTAAACCCGACAGGCGGTTAGAGGCATTGACCCTCAGTGCCTTCTTTGTCTTCGGCTTCAGTATCGTATTCGTCCTGCTCGGGCTCGGTGCCAGTAGTTTTGGGCAACTGATGCGGGGGTATCGTCAGGAATTCAACTGGGTTGCCGGCTCGGTAGTGATCGTGCTGGGCCTGTTTATGACCGGTGTGTTCCGGTTGCCGTTTTTCCAGCGTACCCTTCAGTTCACACCCAACGTCCAGGGTGGCTCTCCGCTGACGGCAACAGTGTTCGGAATATCCTTTGCTATCGGCTGGACACCCTGTATCGGCCCTATACTGGGCGCTATTCTGATGTCCACGTCCAATTCTGCGAGTGCCCAGGCTGGAATGATTTATCTCAGCGCCTACTCGACAGGCCTAGCGCTGCCTTTTCTCGCCAGCACTTTACTGATTAACCGATTCGCTCTGCACCGGAAAAGCCTAGGAAGGTGGAGCGCCTATGCTCGCCCCGTCGCGGGCACGGTTGTGATTCTGATGGGTATCGCCATCGTCTCAGGTAGCATGACGCGGCTTTCCAGTATCATGGTCGACCTTTTTCCTTCCCTGGCGACACTGGGGTAACCTAGCCATTCGATAAAGTTCTGAGAAGTGTTGACCTACTCAAACAGTTGAAAACTCTGAACATATTAAGAGCTTCTCAGCCAAGCTCGAGAAGTTGGCTAGCATCCTCCGCTCTACATTTTGCCCAAGTAACTGCGTCTAGAACTGTCATGCAGCGGCCTGGCAAGGGATAGTCCACAACCGATTGTGCCTCTGGTCTCACCGAAAGCAGCCCGACGAACTCGTCGATAATCTTGGTTTCACGAATTTTAGGTACATCCCGAGACGAAACTCTGATCATTAAGCAGAAGCCTATGAATAGTCTCCTCTTCTGACGGAGAGCCGATACTGCCACCCCTTCAGTGGCGGGTGAGGATCTTTGCTGCGATGGGCGAAGTGATCATTTGAATCACGGCAAAAAAAGCGGCTGGAATCGCGATTTCTGATGGCAAACCGGAAGCAGCGACAAACGCTGCGGCAATGCTGAATTCTTTTTTACTGACCGTGAAAAGATAGGTAATCACCTCTTTGCGATCGGAGGTGAGTAACCGTGAGGACATACCTACCAGGTACCCAATCAAATTGAGGCACAGGGCCGCCCCCGCAATCACAAACGCATACCCACCATAGCCAATGATCGTGGCGGCATTCGGCCCGACCACGGCGAGTAGGATCAGCAGATACAAAATTGACCCTATCCCCGCATACGCTGAATCATGCCGTGCAAAGAAAGCCGAGAACTTTGTCCGCAAGCTGACCCCAATCACGGTAGGAACAAGCACGATTAGTGTTAATTCAAGAATAATTGAGCCAAGCGGCACATCTAACTGGAGGCCGGTGAGCCATAAAAACAGGAAGGGCACAATAAACGGACAAAACGCAGTGTTGACTGCGTTGAAAACAGCGGCAAGCGCCACATTGCCTTTCGCCATCAGTACCAAAAGAGGAGAGGACACATCCGTCGGCAGAGTGCCGAGCAAAGTTTGGCCAACAGCCAGCGGGCCGCTTCCAAAAAATAGACGGCCCGTTAGCCACCCGGCAATCGACATTGGCCCATAGACCAGCCCCAATGCCAACAGCTGCCGTGACGGCTTACGGAACACGATGCGCACTGCATGCGCATCGAATGTGAGGCTGATGATCAACATCAGTAATGCCAGTAATGGCCCAATCGCGAACTCAAGCATTATTCCGGTGGACGGAAAAAGTAAGCCTACCCCCGCAACGACGATTACAAACCAGACAAGGTGCGCCTCGACAAAATAAATGAATCTACTCATGGAGGTTGGACGTTACCGGATGAAGTGGATTGAGCCCCGCACCTAAAACATGATCACCTTCAGCCCAGCACACAAAGACTCGCTTGGGAGCTAGGGACGTGCTTCCCAATCCAGGGGTGCAAATAAACAATGCTCAAGGGTTGAAGCTTTAGTTGCTAGAGGTTTTATAGTGCCAAGAAGCAATAATTCGAGAGAGGGTAACAGATGGGACATCATCATGATCATCCCCACATTGATCCTGCCTCTGGCGACCGGCGCGTCAGCATCTCCATTTGGGCCAATGGGCTCTTAACCATCGCTCAAATCGTCGGTGGTATTATGGCGGGAAGCCTATCGCTGATCGCTGATGCGTTACATAACTTTTCTGACATGGCTGCGTTAGTCATTGCCTTTGCCGCTCGTAAAATCGCCAGGCGGCCCGCCGATGCGCACATGACTTTTGGCTATGGCCGGATCGAGATAGTGGCAGCACTCATCAACTACACAACCCTCATTATTGTCGGCGTCTACCTGATTTACGAAGGCGCTATGCGGATGATCGATCCTCCTGAGATAGAGGGATGGACGATCGTGATTATTGGTGGCGTCGCGCTTGTCGTCGATGCCCTAACCGCCATGCTCACGTGGTCAATGCAAAAAGGGAGTGTCAATATCCGCGCCCTTTTTCTGCATAACTTATCGGATGCGTTTGCTTCCATCGCCGTGATTATCGGTGGTTCGCTTATTTTACTGTACGACATGCGCTGGGTAGACCCCGCGATCACGATAGGGATTGCGCTATATATTCTTTACCTTGCCTTCTCTGAAATTGGTGGCCCTATCCGTACGCTAATGCTGGGATCTCCCCCGGACATCGACGGGCAGGCAGTCGTTGAGACCGTACGAGATATCGAGGGAGTCCAGGATATTCACCATGTGCATCTATGGCAGATGCAGGAAAACACGGCAGCCCTTGATTGCCACGTAGTTCTGACAGAAAACGGCTGGCAGCAGCTTGAATCCGTCAAAGCAGAGATCAAGGAGCAGATTAACACGCGCTTCAATATTGCTCATTCCAGCCTAGAGTTTGAGCATAGTGACCACGCGCATCAAAATGCCAATCTATATGGTCATGGGTGACAGACCGAGGTCGACTCACGGCTCAGGTAGCTAGCGAGCAGCTTAGTCCGTGCGATTGTCTTATTTTGCAACCCGACTTTTCTAGCCCATCGTTGAGACAGAGAGAGAAACATGTTCAAAAAAGCGTCTTTTATATTGGCCGGTACGTTAATGCTGACCGCTGCGATCGTCGCCGTATCGAAACCTGCCCTCTTTGACATGCAAGCTCAGGCAGCAAAAGAGAGTGGTGCCCAGGCCGAGGACTCCTTGGTGCGTTCACACTCCCCCATCTTGGGACGAGAAGACGCGCCGGTGACGATTGTGGAATTCTTCGATCCGGCTTGCGAAGCCTGCCGTGCTTTCTACCCCCTGACAAAAAGTATTCTGGAAACCTACCCAGAAAAAGTACGGCTTATCGTGCGTTACACTCCTTTCCACGGCGACGTATCAAACAAGGCCATTCGAGTATTAGAAGTCGCTCGTCGTCAGGGCGTCTTTGAACCGGTACTGGAGAGGCTGCTGGCTCGCCAGGAGGAATGGGCCTCGCATGGCAGTTTTGATGAATCCGCTATCCTCGATATCGCGAGCCAAGGGGGCCTTGATCGTGCCGCTGCCGAAGAGCAACTTACTTCTGCTGAGGTGCAGGCGGTGATAGACCAAGACATGGCGGATGTCAGAGCCAATCAGATTCGCCAAACACCCACTTTTTTTGTCAATGGCGAGCCATTAGACCCCTTTGGTATGCAAGAGCTGATTGATGCCGTTGAGAGTGAAGTAGCGGAGATCTCTGATGACGAGGAAGGTCAGTGATGCAGCGCTGGTGGTTATTAGGCTTAGTGGGTTTTTACCCCCTGCTAGCCCAAGCCAATTGGCAAACGCATCTTTCGTTGCCGTCATCTGAACCCACCCCCGCTAGGTCACAGGCGGCTAACGAGCAAGAAATTACCTCGCCGCTCGATAGCGTTGATACCCTAACCTTTGGGCGTGATGTCGTCATTGATACCACCCTCTACGAGGCTTTAGGAGCAGAAGGTGTCCCTACGCGTTTCGCCACTAAATTGGAAACACTGCTCAGCGAATTTATCGAATCTCCGCTGGAGTTTTCAGGCAGTGAACGTATCCAGTTAGTGTGGGAAGAAGATCGACGCCAGGACGGCACCCTCATTGGGCCACCTCGCCTAAGTTATGCGGCTTTGCCTGATCAGGCAGAGCCCTTGGAGGTCATATGGCCGGTCGCCCAAAAGGGGGACGTAGCTCTTTTCAAAAACGACAGCCTACTAGGCACGTTGCGGTTGCCCGTGCTTAGTGCCCGCTTAACGTCTCGCTTTGGGAATCGGCGACATCCTGTGTATGGAGGAGTTCGTCCTCATAATGGGATTGACTTAGCTGCACCGACGGGAACACCGGTAATCGCCACCGCACCTGGGCGCGTATCCTTTATGGGTCGCCAAGGGGGATATGGGCAGGTGATCGAGGTGGAGCACGACACAGGAGCAATGAGTCGCTACACACACCTTAGCCGATTTTCCCCACAGTTAGTGGTTGGGGATTTAGTCAACGCGGGGGAGTCGCTCGGAGAGGTAGGTTCGTCCGGGGTCGCCACGGGCCCCAACCTGCATTACGAAGTGAGAGTCAATAACCAGCCTGTTGACCCCCTTGATCAAGGTCAGCGCATCATGTTGGGCGAACAGCCGACTCAGAGTGAATATCAAGCGTCACTTTACGAGGCAAGAGATCGCTTGGAACATGCTATCGGCACGGCGTCCATTTATGACTTGATCTCGTTTAACGAGCCATAACGACCCATGCTTAACAGCTTTGCATAGATCGTTAGCAACGTGAACGTGTGCTTGCCTCTTTATGGAACCCGAGCCATTTGATCACTCAGCTATCACTACATAGGTAATATATGGAAGAGGTTTCTCTCGTCACCATGGGGGTATTGGCAAGCCTTGCGGCGGGCTTGATGACGGCTATCGGTGCGCTTCCCGTCTTGTTTACCAAAACTCCGAATCGTGGTGTTCGCGATTTAGCGTTGGGGTTCGCCGCTGGCGTCATGCTAGCGGCCTCATTCTTCTCGCTGATCATACCCTCCTTAGAAGCCTCGGAGCTGCGTTATGGAGGTAGCGTTGTGCCTGCTGCCATTGCCTGCGCAGCCATCTTGCTAGGGATTGGAACGGTCGCACTACTGAACGAGCTCTTACCTCATGAGCACTTCGAGCAGGGACGAGAAGGGCCGGAGGCTGCCTCATTACGTCGTATCTGGTTATTTATTATTGCCATTACGATACACAACCTGCCAGAAGGGCTGGCCGTTGGCGTGGCCTTCGGCGCAGGGGGAAGCGAAGGAGGCATGCCGCTGGCGATTGGCATTGGACTTCAGAATGCCCCAGAAGGACTGGCCGTAGCAGTATCACTGCTAAGCGTCGGTTATTCACGTTGGCGGTCATGGACGATTGCCGCCCTCACGGGGCTTGTTGAACCGCTGGGTGGCTTATTAGGCGCTGGGGTCGTCAGCATGTCACAAGCGCTACTTCCCTGGGGATTGGCCTTTGCGGCGGGAGCGATGTTGTATGTGATCAGTCATGAGATTATTCCCGAAACTCATCGGAGCGGGCACCAAAAAAAGGCCACGCTGGGCCTTTCCATCGGATTGGTACTCATGCTGTTTTTGGATGTCTCGCTGGGCTAACCCATTGGGAGGGGAGAGTCACGTTGATTCTAACCCAAGTCGTGAGCCCCTCCATGCGAGTTTTCAGTGACACAGAGCTGATGATCACTGATGACCTCAATAATTCGGCAGCTTTCCACTTTGCCACCGGCACACTGCGTGACCATCCGTTGAAGCTCCTCACGCAGTGCGGACAGACGTCGAAGGCGGGACTCCACTTTCTTTAGGTGATGCGTGGCGATGGCATCGACTTCTTGGCAAGACATATCAGGTTGATCTGACATGGCCAAAAGCTCTCGCACTGACTCCACCGAAAAGCCAAAGTCTCGGGCATGGCGAATGAAGGTCAAACGCCGTACTGCGTCTTCTCCATAGCGGCGTTGCCCCCCGCCGGTTCGTGTCGCATCGCGCAGCAGCCCAATACGCTCGTAATAACGAACCGTTTCAGGTTTGCAATCGGCTCGTCGTGCTAACTCACCAATGCTGATACTTTGCCCCATCATTGACATGGTAAAACTCCTTATGCAGGGCTTGAAGCTGTAGTTGCTACAAGGTTTACACTTCAAAACCATAGCCCATTGGGAGGAGAGGCACCATGAAAACATCAACGCCGACAACAGCGCCTACCACCTTGACGCTGCGTGTTGAAGGCATGGACTGCGGCGGTTGTGAGCGCAAGGTTGTGTCGGCGCTAGAGCGGCTGGAAGGCATTGAGGAAGTCACGGCAAGCTCGGTCACGGGATCGGTGAAGATTCACCACCACGATCACGGGGCCCCCTCGCGAAAAACCATTGATGGCATCCTGAACGAACTAGGCTATCAAGTGGCTTCCCATGATGGCCAAACACGCGCATCTGGTGCTTCACCCTCTTGGTGGCAAACCGCTAAAGGGCGCTTGGTCATTATCACAGGCAATCTGCTGATAGTGGCCTTCGCGCTTCGTTTGGCATGGCCTGCGCTGGGTAATATGCCTTTCATTTTGGCCACGCTGGTCGGCTTAATGCCCATTGCGCAGAGTGCCTGGGGCGCTCTCAAGATGCGCAATCCCTTTACCATCGAGATGCTGATGTGCATCGCTGCGCTTGGCGCATTGGCCATCGATGCTGCCGCTGAAGCTGCGATGGTCGTGTTCTTGTTCGCCGTAGGTGAGCTACTCGAAGGGGTAGCTGCTTCACGGGCGCGCCGCAGTATCTCAGCCTTGGCAAATTTAACACCCTCAACGGCGAGGCTGATGGACAATGGCCATCTGCGTGACGTCTCGGCGGAGTCACTTAAACCCGGTCAGCGTGTGCTGGTGCGGCCCGGTGATCGCGTTCCTTGCGATGGACGCATCCTGGTGGGCACGTCCGACCTTGACGAGTCGCCGGTAAACGGCGAGTCCATCCCCCGTTCGCGAGCGCCTGGTGATGACATTTTTGCTGGCACAGTGAATCTTGATGCCGCCCTGGAAGTGGAGGTAACACGAGGCGCTGATGACAATACGATCGCACGCGTTATTCGCCTAGTTGAAGAAGCACAGGCCGCCAAGGCACCGATAGCACGCTTCATTGATCGTTTTGCGTATTACTATATGCCCGCCGTCGTCTTACTCGCCCTCCTGATGGCGATAGTGCCACCGCTGGTATCGACCATGGCATGGTCGGAGTCGATTTACCGTGCGTTAGCATTGCTGTTAATCGCATGCCCCTGCGCGTTGGTCATTTCTACCCCAGCCGCCATCGCCGCAGGTCTCTCGGCGGGCGCTCGGCGCGGCCTACTGATCAAAGGGGGAGCCGTTCTTGAACAGTTAGGTAAGCTTCGTTTGGTGGCATTAGACAAGACGGGCACCCTGACTGCGGGTACCCCAAGAGTCACGGATGTGGAATCTTGGATCACCGAGGGAAACGATGACGATGTATTACGGCTTGCCGCCGCGATAGAGCGAGATTCCAGTCACCCTATCGCCACGGCTATCGTTGAGCATGCCCGACAGTCGGGCCTAAACCTCCCCACCGCCACCGGCAGCCGCGCTCTGGCGGGGCGCGGTATCTCAGGCCAGGTGGAGGGTCGCGAGCTGAGCTTAATAACGCCTCGTCACCTTCACGAGCAGGTCATCCTTGATGAAAGTCTCAGTGCTCGGATTGTCGCGTTAGAAGAAGCCGGCAAGAGCCTCGCTCTCCTCGTCGAAGGCGAGCGTTTGTTGGGCTTGATCGCTGTTCGCGATGAGCCACGCGAAGATGCCCTTGAAGGCCTAGCGGCGCTATCGCGTTTAGGCGTACAGGCGGTCATGCTCAGCGGTGATAATGCCCGCACCGTCGCTGCCACTGGGGGTCGCTTAGGCATTGAAGCGTACGGCGAACTGATGCCTGAAGACAAGGCAGCCTATGTTCGAGACTGGCAAGCGGCAGGCCGTGGCCCCATCGGTAAAGTAGGTGATGGCATCAACGATGCACCGGCGCTCGCGGCAGCCGATGTCGGTATCGCCATGGGGGGCGGCACGGATGTGGCGTTGGAAACCGCCGATGCAGCCTTGCTCAAGAGCCGCGTTACCGGCATCGCTGAGCTGATAGACCTCTCTCGTGCCACGCTGCGCAATGTGAAAACCAACGTTGTTCTCGCCCTTGGCTTAAAAGCCATTTTCCTAGTCACGACGGCTCTGGGTATTACCGGTATGTGGATTGCGGTGATGGCCGATACCGGTGCTACCGTTCTGGTGACGTTGAACGCCATGCGACTGCTGGGTTACCGCTTTTCGCCCAATACCGCGTTGACAGGCCTGTCTCAAGGAAAAACAACGTCATGAGAACAGCGCCAAACGATAGTCCTTCACGTCGTTGGCCATGGTTCACACTCGCTTGCGTGATGGCTCTAGCCGATCAACTTGTCAAAGAAATCGTGCATGCCCAGATGTCGTTTGGCCAAGTCATCCCGCTAACGCCGTTTTTTAACTGGGTATACACCGGTAATACAGGAGCCGCTTTTAGCTTTCTCGCGGAGGCAGGTGGTTGGCAGCGCTACCTCTTTCTTGGTTTAGCGTTGGTGGTCATCGTCGTATTGCTCGTGCAGCTATGCAAACCCCTGCCGCGCTTGGAGGCCTGTGCGTACAGTTTGATTCTTGGCGGCGCACTCGGTAATACCGTTGATCGCTTAGCGCGTGGGTACGTCGTCGACTATCTGGACGTTTACTGGGGCGAATGGCATTGGCCCGCCTTTAACATGGCCGATATCGCGTTATTGATAGGTGTAATGATATACGCAGTGGCGTTATGGCGTGAGCGTCCTGCTTTTAAGCGCACTGAGTAACGATATGGATTCGCTCGATCAAGAAAAAAAATATACGCTTTTTGCTGGGCGACTTTCACCAATAGTCGATTGCGTTGTAGCGCTCGCCGCTGGGGTATTGACCACCTTGAGTGCCGCCCCCTTTTCCCTATGGTGGCTTGGCCCAGTGGCCGTGGCACTGGTCTATTGGAAGATACAGTCGCTAACGCCCGCCATGGCCACCCTGCGTGGGTGGTGCTATGGGGTAGGCCTGTTCGGTTCTGGCACATCGTGGGTCTTCGTTGCTATTCACGATTTCGGTGGCACCGGGGCCTTGGTGGCGATGCTCCTCACCACTCTTTTTGTCAGCGCTCTGGCGCTCTTCTTTGCAATCCCCTTTGGGCTCTATCGACGCATCGCGGGGCCACGGTTAGCCTTTCTTAGCTTTGCCGGTATGTGGGTGATGAGCGAATGGCTACGCACCTGGTTGTTCACCGGCTTCCCCTGGTTATTGTTAGGCACCTCTCAGATAGATTCTCCATTAGCCCCATGGGCGCCCGTTGGTGGTGTGTACTTGCTGTCACTCATTACCGCGCTGACAGGCACGTTAGGGGTAGAGGTACTGCGTCGCCGCTGGGTTTTTCTCGTCCCAATGGCTGGCCTGTGGATCGTTCCATTCCTATTGCCCGCCCAATGGACAACCCCGGCTGGCAAGCCCATCCAGGTGGCATTGCTGCAAGGGAATCTTGATCAGCGCATTAAGTGGACTGCACAAGGGCAGCGCGAGGCGATCAGTATCTACACGGCGATGACACGGGAGCAAGCAAAGGATATCGATCTCATCGTTTGGCCCGAGGCAGCCCTTCCCATGCTTGAGCAGGAAGCACAGCGAATACTTGAGCAAGTAGCGTCAGACCTGGGGCCTGACACCGCCTTGTTAACTGGCATTTTGCAACGCGATGGTGAAGGGCGCTCTTATAACAGCGTCATAGGGCTAAATGATGTGCAAGGCGAATACCAGAAAGCGCACTTAGTACCCTTTGGCGAGTATTTGCCATTCCAAAGCCTCCTCGCTGACACCCTTGCTTTTTTCGACTTGCCAGCACCCCGCCTGACCCCTGGGTCAGACGTACAGGCTCCGTTACACGTGGCTGGAACTACCATTGGCACTGCCATCTGTTACGAGATCATTTTTGCCGACCATGTCGCCCAACAGGCGCGTAATGCCGAGCTGCTATTAACGGTTTCCAACGATACGTGGTTTGGGCGCTCCATTGGCCCACACCAACATCTTCAAATGGCGCGTCTACGTGCCCTTGAAAATGGTCGTCACCTACTTCGAGCTACCAGTAATGGCGTGACGGCCATCATCGATTCACAAGGTCACGTCACAGCCCGTGCCCCACAGTTTGAACAGGCCAGTTTAACTGGCGAGGTGACCCCGATGCAGGGCCTAACTCCTTTCGCACGCACCGGTAGCGGGCCCGCTTGGATACTCGCTGCCTTGCTGACGCTGCTCGGATTACCACTTAACTTATCTCGATCAAAAAACGACGCATTAGATGAAAAAGGAACCTAGCGATGCTCTCGGTAAATAACGCAGCAATACTTAAGAGACTCCTCCGATCGCCAATGCAGATGGGCTTCATCGTGAGTGTGATGGTTTCATCTTTGGCATGGCTCCCTGTCGCCATCGCGGCACAACCCGCCACTACCCAGGAGACGGAATGGCCCAAGGGGCACTACCCGCTACCTGAGGAAGGCAATATTATCGGCGAGGCTGACACCTTCGTCGTGAAGGATTACGACGATACCTTGATAGATATTGCCAGGCGTCACAACCTTGGCTATTTGGAGATGACCCGGGCAAATCCAGAGGTCAGCATCTGGGTACCAGGGGTGGGCACGGAAGTAACTATTCCAGGACGTTTCATTCTGCCGAATGTCGAGCGTACTGGGATCGTCATCAATATCGCCGAGCTGCGGCTTTACTACTACCCAGATGTCAAAAACGGTGAGACACCGCGCGTTGAGACCTATCCTATTGGCATTGGTCGCGAAGGCTTTGATACTCCTCTCGGTGTGACCGAGACCACCATGAATATTAAAAATCCTGCCTGGTACCCGCCTGAGTCGGTAAAACGCGAAGCGGAAGCACGCGGCGAAACCGCGCCAAGCGTTGTGCCGCCCGGCCCCGATAATCCGTTAGGAGACCATGCCATCATCCTAGGCTTCGATGGCTATTTGATTCATGGTACCAATCAGCCAGACGGGATTGGCATGCGCGCAAGCCGAGGCTGTATTCGCATGTTACCCAAAGACATCGAATCTATATTTGACCGCATTCCTCCCGGCACCCAAGTCAACATCATCAATCAGCCTATTAAAATCGGTTTGGAAGATGGACAGCCGCTGATTCAAGCATTTCCGCCACTAGGGGAAGAAGAGCACAGCATGACTGCACTGTCAGACACCATGACACGTCTCAACCAATACAATGTCGATAATATAACCATCGATTATGAGCAGCTCAGCACCGTACTGGCATCGTCCAGCGGGCTTATAACACCTCTCAATCCGAAGCAAGAGCAGGAACCACAAAGTAGCGGCATAGAAGAGGGGAGTATCGAAGACATTTATAAAGAGTTGGTTTTGCCCTCATCTCAGCGGTCGTGACATTCACACAAGGAGCCCATTGGGCGCTGACATGTCGGTTGAGAGAAGTAGTCTCCTGTCAATAAAGTGGGGAGACTCATTTCAATTCGTGCTTTTCATAAAGTATATTTTTAGATTAATCGCTTTGTCTCACTCAGCTAGGATGCCGTCCTTTTAAACCTTAAATTGATACCATGATTGGACATGTCTCATCCCAAAGTCAGCTGGTCACTATCCAGGGAGGCCCATACGTTCAAGTGCCCTAATCCTAAGAAGGAAAATTTCCCTTGCGAAGCTTCTGTGATGAAAGCCTTCAGTAAAGTAGGCATTACTCGTGGTGATTTATCAAAATAGCCCTCTTTCCCAGAGGGTTGCTACACATATTGCTTTAATACTGTCTCTGAATGAAACAGTCCAGGAAAGATCAATTTAAAAAAGCAGTATGTTCGGCTAACACTCCTAGGCCAATACCAATTAAAACGATCCCACCTATCAGCTCAGCCCAATGGCTAACGTATTTGCCAAGCTGGTGACCCAACAAGGTGCCAATTGATGCCATGACAGTAGTGGCTAAACCAATAGCTAAGCTGGTAGCGATGATATTAGCATCAATAAAAGCGAGGCTGGCACCAACGGCCATGGCATCAATACTCGTAGCAATAGCCGTTAATATCAATAACCATAGTGTTTGCTTTTCTTGGGCTATTTTGTCTTCTTTGCATAAGCCCGAATACACCATATGTAAACCAATAACCAATAAGATCGAGAACGCAGCCCAGTGATCCCAAGCCTGCACAAAGCGCTGCGATGCTACCCCGGCCAACCAGCCCAGCAGGGGTGTTATGGTCTCGATAGTACCAAATATCAGCCCAATGCTGACGGCGTGCCGAAACGAGGGTTTTTGTAGCTCAGCGCCTTTGCTGATGGAAGCAGCGAAGGCGTCTGCCGACATGGAAAAGGCCAAAATCAATATGGTGGCAAATGTCATAACATGGTGTCTCTAGCTGAAAATCAGACGCTCTAAACTAAGTCACCCAAAATTACTGCTATACTTGAGTAAATTCGTTGGGTATTAAAAGGCTCCCAACATTATCATTTCCGGCTAAATAAACAAGTCAAAACGTTAAAAATATAGTTCGTCTTATATAAGACACTTAGCATAGGCTAACCATGTTTCCTCAGTCTTTATTTTTAGCCTAGTTGCATTAATAAGTGAATTTTATTTTCAATAGTGCACATTAATTGTGTTAACCCAATAGATATAAAATTATTAAGGTTCCAACTCCTGAAGCTCCTAATGCGTCGAGCGTATCTATCAAATCATTTTCAACTACTTTCAATACACTGATAGAATAATAACGTCCAAGTAACTGTGACATACCACTTGACGTTACACTTAATATGGCGATGATGATCTCGATTCTTTCTATTCCCGTTAACCACAGCAGAGTCGCTAGTAAAGTAATTAAAACTACGCTGGCTCTAAAGGAAAGCCATTTAGCAGAATGTATAGAGGTATTGACACCGTCTACCAAGCCCCCTGCTGTTGCCATTTTTTTGGGTAGTAGCCGTCTCCAAAAACCTTGGTTGGAGTCCAATAGATGCGATAAAACCATGTGCATACACCAGGATAGTTGAGCAGAGTGGAGAGCAGCTTGACATGGAATACTTAACGATCACTTAAGCATTCATTAATTGGCTAGGCTCCGGCACGTTTGGCTAATATCTTCTGCCTGCTGATATACGGCCGTTGCTACGCCAAGCAACCCCAGCACGCTGTGAAATAAGTTATCGTGGGAAGCGGCTTGATCAGAGACTAGGCGTAAGCACTCCGTATCGAGTCCTCGCTGCTTTGAAAATGAGTTGGAAAGCCACCAAACCATAGGCACATGGGTCTGTTCATCGGGAGCAATGGCATAGGGAATGCCGTGCAAATATAGGCCTTTTTCACCCAGTGATTCACCATGATCAGAGAGATAGATCATCGCAGTTGCGTAGTCATCCTGACGCTTTAACATCTCAATCACCTGATCCAACACAGTGTCGGTATACAGAATGGCATTGTCGTAGCTGTTGGTAATGTCGTCTCTTGAGCACTTGGCTAAATCAGCGGTGGTGCAAGCGGGAACAAAACGTTCGTAGTCATCAGGGTAGCGTTGGTAATAGCTGGGGCCGTGGTTGCCTAGCTGATGCAGCACAACAACCTGATCAGCTGAGGTACCGCTAATTTGCTTGGTCAAGGCTTGAACCAGTGCTTCATCCAAGCATCGCCCATCTTGACACAAAGACGCATACTCCTCTGGCGAGAGCGCTTCTGTCGTCACTCCGTCGCAGACACCTTTACAGCCTGACTGGTTATCAAGCCAGGTGACCTCTAACCCGGCGTGGGCTAATACGTCCAGCAAGGATTCATATTGCTGAGTATACGATTTAGCGTAATCGGCACGCCCTGGTAATGAAAACATGCAGGGTAATGAGACCGCTGTGCTTGTACCGCATGAGGAAACATCTGAAAAATTGATAACGTCAGGCTGCTGGGCAAGTTTGGGTGTGGTTTGGCGTTCATAACCATTTAACCCCCAATTCGCCGCCCGTACCGTTTCGCCCACCACGATGACGAGCAGTGTGGGTTTGTCACCCGCTTGCGAACTGATACGGGCGTCCTCACCCACTGGGGAGCGCACCGTATTTGCTAAAGCGTGTTGGCTGGAAAGCGCCTGCACCATTGAAACAATATAATTACCTGGGGTCACCAAGTAGCGAAGCTCTTTATTGTTACGCATGAGTGATGACACTTCTTGATAAGATAAAAAGAGCGCTAACAGCAATATAACAGTGCTGGCAAGGCAATAAGCCAAGCGACGCAATATTGCCTTCTTCCAGGTTGAAGATGTGATGTTAACGCGCCAAATCATGACGGTAGGCAAGCCAAAAAAGATCGCCAAATGAATCAGTAAACCAGCGGTGAGAAGTTCCTGTGCCTCGTTAGCGTCCGTTTGAAGAACATTGTCTAGCATGGAGGTGTCAAAATAGGTGCCGTAGTAACTGGTAAAGTAACTGACAAAGGCGGCAATCAGAAACAGTAAGATTAATAAGGGTTTTGCCAGCGTTCGAAAAGCAAGGCTAATGAAGACCAAAAAGTTCAGGCAGGTCATCACCAAAAACATATTGGCAAAGGTTAGCCACGTTTGGATGGCAAGAGGGTCATAGCCAGCAAAGGCTTGCCGCCAAAAAGGGACATTGTAAAAAACACTGAATATGACAACGACCCATAAGACAAGCTGCTCCGTGCTTAATGTCGGGCGATAATGCCAAGCGGTGCCAACAATTTTTGAAGGCAATGATAGTAAAGGGGGCATCGAAAGGCTCTCTGTATGAAAAGATTAATGAACGCTGGCGTGTAATAAGAATCTTGAAAGAACAAAGCTTACGGTCCAACAAAACATGACGGTCCAGAGGTCGTGGGAGAGAAAGTGCGCCCCGCGGAACTGTTGAGTGATCCCAAACGTAAGGCCAAGCCCTAAACCCAGTGCAAGCCCTGCCCATCGCCAGTCGGGCCGTATGGCGGCAAAAAAGAAGTAGAGGGCTATCCACGTATAGCCTGCGCTGGCATGCCCGGCGGGAAAGCAGGCGGATGCTGGCATGGAGGAAGGCCGTGTATTGAGCAAGCCAATAAAGTCTCGTTCCCCGCCATAGCGAACTAAATCCCAAGGGCATTCCATGTTCACAAGTTGTTTAAGCGTTGCGACAAGCAGCGTAGAAAGAAGCGTTGCGGAAAAAAGATATAAAAGCGGCGTGCGATACGCTTTAAAACGAGTTACCACGGTGCTTAGTATCAAAAGGAGGAGTGTGACTAAACCCATCGCTAAGCTTAGCCATTTACCGCCTTTGTGAAGAACATCTTGGGTAATCAAGGTATCTTTCCACGCCCAGGCATTACCCTGTAAGCGATATATAACGTCAGTTATCGTAAAATCTATTTTTAAAATATTGAAGACCGACATGGCGATTATAAATAAAAGCCATGTGGATGCTACGGGTTTGAAAAAATTTAGTAGAGCAGTACGCATAGCCACACACCCATCATCATAAAAATGGTCATCATGACGGCGGCAGCCCCCATGTCTTTAGCACGCCCGCTAAGTTCGTTATGTTCTAGTCCAATACGGTCAATGGAGATTTCGATGGCGGAGTTAATGAGTTCCACTATCACTACAAGGGTGAGTGAAGAAAAAAGCAATGCTTTTTCTACAGAAGTGGCATTAACAAAAAATATAAAAGGATAGAGGACGAGGCATAGCATCACCTCTTGTCTAAAGGCAGATTCATTTATCCAGCAAGCTTTTAAACCCGATACTGCATTAATAGAAGCGCGGCAGATGCGTTTGACACCCGTGCCATTAGGTTTTGACGTCGTTGAAATAGGCAAGACAGTACTCTCGATAACGTAACAGTAGGGTCACTATAAAGGACAAAACTTAACGAACAGTTATGCGCTTTAATTCAGTAGCTAGAATACAAAGGGGCAGCGCTGGGTGGTGTTCTAACCCACTGTGTTGGTTGGTTTGTTGCCGAGGCCGATTGAACGGGAGCCGTTGCGTTTTGTCCGTCAATATTAGCGCGGATAGCGTCTATTACCGTGCTGATCTCTGGGCGCCACAGAATAGTGTCATAGTCTTCCCGTGGTACGAAGGCGAGTGATTTTTTCTGTCGTACTAGGGAAATGGTGGCGATATCGAGTGCTGCCGCTAAGTGCATAGGCCCGGAGTCTGGTGTCACGAGTAACCGAGCTCGCCCTAGAACAGCGGCAAAGTGACGGATAGACAACGGTGGGCATAAGTTGCCATATAGTGATGACATCAAACGCTGCTCAATAGGTGCTAGAAGCCTCAACTCCTCTGGCCCAAGGAAAACGACATAGCGTATTTTGCGGGCTTCCATGACATCGATGAGCATTAGCCAAAATGCCAACGGCAAACGTTTGTCTTGATGCCCGCCGACGAAGATCGCAATAAAGTCGGTATCTGCTGGGTGGTCGCCATGCAGACTGAATAGCTGTCGTATCTTCGTCATGGCCTGATAGCGTTCCTGCTCTGTTAGCCGGAGCAATGGCCGATTACGACAAGCAACACCGAGCGGTCGTGTCAAATTAACGATGGCATCGTAGGCATGTGATGACTTACCTTCCACCTCAATGTTGTACCAGCGCTGGTGACCTTTACCTGAACCCATGCTGTACCGTGCCCCTATTAACCGGGTCACTATAAAACCGCTCGTTGATCCTCCACTCACTTGTACCGCCAGGTCATAGCTTTGTGCTCGTAAACGTCGTAATAGTGTCACATACTGCCAAGGTCGAAGAATGGCGGCTCTCGACAGTAAATGAAAATGATCAACAGGACGTTGCTGCAACAGTGGCCATGTTTTATCAGTTGCTAAATAGTCGATGCGCGCGGAAGGAAAACGGTCACGAAAAGCATCGATGACAGGGGTACTGATTAGCGCGTTGCCCAGACGAAAATTGGGGCGAATTATTAAAATTTGGTTCTTCGTCACTTCATGTGGATTTGGCCTGATCGAATAGGCGGCCCGCCGGGCTGCCAATCAGGTAGATCATGGCGATGAAGTTAGCCTCGTTCCGATAGCCACGTGCGCGTGACCGAGCCGCCTGAAACAGGCCGTTCATCCCTTCCAGTCTTGCGTTCGTCAGCCCCGAGTGCCAGCGCCTGACCACTGCTTCCGCGTGCCGCTCAAGTGTCGCCAAGGCCTTTCCCATCGGCTTCAGTAGTGGCTTTTCAGAAACCGCCGCTTGCATGACCTTGAGGTAGTTCGTGATGCGCCACTGAGCCGCTCTGTGAGTTGGGGCCTTCTGGATCCAGCGTAGCTTTTCCTTGATTATCCAGGCATCGGCCGTGGCGCTCTGATCAGCTACCAACTCCTGGAGCGCCGCCAACTGTTGAGGTCTCAGATTCTCGTTGTCCAGATTTTTCAGCAGTGCCCAGCGCAGCGATTTAGGGTGTTCCTGCTCGCGGCGCTCTTTCTTGCGTACCTCGTCCAGCCGCTTGGTAAAGGTCTGCACGATATGGAACCAGTCGACCGTTACCTCGGCCTTGGGAAGATGCTCGGTGATGCCGCTAAGGAAGGCGGGCGACATGTCGCAGACTACCTCGACCACATTGTCCGTATCGCCGCCATGGGCTGTCAGGAAGGCACTAAATGCTTGGATGGCATCCTTGCCGCAGCCTGGAACAGCGAAGATCACCGGTTCCTGCTTGCGCTGCATGTCGAGGAACACTGTGACGTAGTGATGGCCGCGCCGGGACGCGGTTTCGTCCACGCCGACCGTCGCCACCTCGGACAGATCCAGTTCCCCCAGCATTCGGCCCACGTAGTGATGCACGATGCGCCATAGTCGTTTGTCGGAAATCTCCAACTGGCGGGAGACGGCCAGCACCGGCATCTCCTTGACCAGTGACATGGCCGCTTGCTCAAACAGCAGGGTGAAGTCGCTGCCCGGCCGCGCCCAGGGCACCTCTATGCGTTTGACGCCATGCTCAGGACACTTCGTGCGAGGCACGCGAGCATGCAGGTAACAGTGGTGCTGAAAGAAGTTCAGATGTCGCCAGGTTTTGTCGGCAAAATCGTGAGCTTGGCAGGCCTTACCGCACTCCGGACAGGGATAGAGACTGCCTCGCTCCGCCTCGACATAGAGATCCAGGCGGTGGGGCGACACGGAGGTATCCAGGTGCTGGTTCTTGAGGATCCAGGGCGCTTCTAGGCCCAGGCCGAGCGCCAGAATTTGGGTGCCGTCCATGTCATACCTACTGCCGTTGTGGAGACTATATTCTGGCCTAGCTCAGGGTAAGAATTCCACACTCAGCGTCGAAGAGCCTATTATCGCAGCTGGTCGCGGTGGGATTAGGCATGGCGTGCGTCTACGCCTACCGCTTATGCCAGCATGAGTGGGGCATGAGGCGCGCCAGAACCTGCGCCTTTATTGCAGCCTTGTGCTTTTCTACTGCCGTAATTGGGATGCATTACGTCGCCATGCAAACCGTCTGGTTTGTGCCAACGGCGGATGCCGTGACGCCCTCGGTATCACCAGCTTCTCAATGGATTATCTACCTGATTGGTGGCGTTGCCGTGTTGACTGCGTTGCTTGCGTTAGCCGCCACACGGGTACAGCGTCGGCTGCATGCCAGTGAGCGCCATGAATACATGACTCAGACGCGCTTGCTGTAGGAGAATAATAAAGTTGGTTACAAATTCGCCATGATGAAGTGGACCCCGAAATTTGGACAGGTGCCTAAGCTCTGATTCATCATCTCCACAAGGAGGAGAGTCATGAGCAAGAAACGCAAGCAGTACAGCGCATCATTCAAGTCTAAAGTCGCCCTGGCCGCCCTCAAAGGTGACGAGACCACCTCCGAGATTGCTGCCCGGTTCCAGATCCATCCCACCATGGTCAGCACCTGGAAGCGTGAACTGCTGGAGAACGCTCCTGAGCTCTTCGAGGGCAAGAAGAAGACCGCCAAACAGACCGACGAGCCCAGCGCTGATGAACTCTATCGCGAGATTGGCCGGCTGACGGTGGAACGTGATTTTTTGTCGCGCAAGCTCGATCAGTAAGCCGTCAGCGCCGGTTGGCGATGATCGAGCGAGCGGATCCCCACATCAGCATTTCGCGCCAATGTGAGCTGCTCAAACTGAGCCGCTCATCAGTGTATTACGTCCCTCGTGAGCCACGTCAGGAGGATCTGGAACTAATGTATCTGATTGACCAGCAGCACCTGGAAACGCCGTACTATGGCGCCCGCAAGATGCGGGTTCACTTGCAGCACCAAGGCTACCGGGTCAACCGGAAGCGGGTGCAACGGCTGATGCGCACCATGGGTATCCAGGCCGTGTATTCGCGCCCCAGAACCAGTATTCCCGGCGATGGGCACAAGATTTACCCGTACTTGCTCAAGGGGCTGGCGATCGATCGTCCCAACCAGGCGTGGGCGACTGATATTTCGTATATTCCGCTGGCTCGGGGCTTCATGTACCTGGTCGCCATCATCGACTGGTACAGCCGCAAAGTGCTGTCCTGGCGGGTCTCCAACACCATGGACACGAACTTCTGCATTGATGCCCTGGAGGAGGCTCTACAGCGCCACGGGACGCCGGAGATCTTCAATACCGATCAAGGCGCCCAATTCACTAGCGACGCTTTTACAGCGGTACTGAAGGAGCACAGCATCCGGATCAGCATGGACGGCAAGGGCTGCTACCATGACAACATCTTTGTGGAACGGCTCTGGCGCAGCGTGAAGCACGAGTGCGTCTACCTCACCGCCTTCGAGGACGGACAGCACCTGAAACAGGCGCTCAACCGCTACTTCCGGCATTACAATCAGAACCGATACCACCAAACCCTTGAGTACCAAACACCCGATGAGGTGTACTACGGACACCCCCTATCCTTGGCAGCCTGAGCCAAGGGAAACAACCGGATCAGAGCTTAAGGACACGATCAGGTTGTCCAACGGAATGGGTCCACCTCATGAAACCCCCATCATATGGACTGAAAACTTTCGGAGAGAAAAATAAAGTCGGTAACAAAAATAAAAATAATAATAAAATCAGATAAATACTATATTAAAAAAGTTGGTAACAAATTAAAATTTATAAAATATCGTGTATGCAGTCTTCTCACCCCGCCGGATCGGCTGGTGCCAGCAGCACCGGCTGGCCATCTTCCCTCCTACGTAGCGTGCCCGTTAGACTGAGACCGTGCCGAGAGGGGTAAGCAACCTCATGTACCACTGGCAAATTGATCATGCCGACAGCGCGACTAATGACTTCGGTTTCCACGCTACCGAGTAGAATCGGCATCTGCCCGCCGGTGTCGGAAAGCGTCGTGTCTGATTCCCATAGGCGCAGAACGTCGCGGCTATTACCGTTCTGTGCGGGCCGGATCATGGTCAATACAGGCAATTGGCCATCCTGTAGCCGCGGGATCACTGGTAGCGCGTCAACTGAGACTGTCGAGTCGAGATAGCGTGGCAGGGTCTGCAAGGTGAGGCCGTCGGCGCGAACCCAGCCGGCATTTCTCGCCGCTGTCTCTAAGGCAGCCGACGTTCCCGCCCATTGAAGCGCGAAGGGTTCTTCCGTTTCGCCCACCAGGTCGGTTCTACGCACCGCGAGGGATTGCCAGCCCGAGGTAAGCCAGGCATCGCGGGAAATGACCTGCACGGGTGCCGGGGGCGGCGTGTACATGGTTACGGCCTGCGGCAGGGCCTGCCATGAATGCCAGGCCCCGAACCCGAGGAAGGCGGTCAAGGCCAGCGTGATCGTTATGCCCGGCCTGGCCTTACGCAGGTCGGTGCGACGAAAGGCAAGTGCAAAGCATAGCGTAAGCCCGGTTCCTAGCAGCAGGCCGCCAACGACATCCGATGGCCAGTGGGCAGAGAGATACAAGCGCGAGGACGCGATGATACCCACGATGACAGAGAGCGACATAGCTATCACCTTGCGCCAGGGGGGCGGCAAGCCGGTCCAGGCAAACCAGATGAGAAGCCCCATCAGCGTCGCGGCACCGGTGGCGTGGCCACTCGGGAAACCGAAGACCTGGGCACCCTCGTAAAGCGCAAGCGGGCGCGGTATCGACATTGCGGCCTTGAGCAGCGTGGCGATGCCGGAGGCAATGGCGATGCTCAGCACAAACCCAAGGGCGAGGTGCCATTGCCTACGCAGCAGCAGCCAGACAGCAACCACGGCAGTGGATACGATAATGACGTTGGTGTCACCAAAGCCGGTGAGGAAGGTGACGACTTGATCCCCCGGTTCGGTACGCAGGTGGCTAAGCGCCTGGCTGATCGACCGATCAGCTGCCGCCAGCCCACTGCGTTCGGCCACCTCTTGGGCCAGCATCGCCAGAGCGGCGGCGACGAAGGCCAGCGGCATACCGACCAGGATGAGCGGTCGCAGATCGTCCGAGGGCGCGAGAAGCGATATTGCCAGAGCTCTAGCTCGGCCCGCGCCGCTTTTCCGCAACCGCCTAATGAGCCGCAAACGCAGGACATCAAGCGCTGGCCCGACCCTAGTCAGCATCAGGCGAATCAGCAACACGATAGCGAGGCCAGCTGCGAAGATGATGCCGACAAGCACCAGCAGTCGCATGCTCGCGTGCCCCACCAGGCCGAGCCCGAGGCCAGCCGCTGCGCCGGGGAGGATGTGCGCGGGAGCCCAGACGATTGCGGAAGTAACGTTTGCCGCCAGAAAACGGGCGGGGGCCATGCCCGACACTCCTGCCATGACCGGTATCACGGCGCGCACTCCCGGTGTGAAACGGGCGATCAGGATACTCTTGCCGCCATGGCGGGCGAAGAAGGCATTGCTGGTATGGATAAGGTTTGGACGTCCCTTAAGCGGCCATGCGGTAGTGATGCCATCGCGCCATTGATGACCGACCCAGAAAGACAGACCGTCTCCGGCGATTGCCCCAAGGGTTGTGGCAATCAGGATCGGCCATAGCGCCAGATGTCCAAGGCCAATGGCGGCACCTAGGGCAACCAGCACGGCGGTCCCGGGCACGAGGGCCCCGATGACGATGATTGATTCTCCGGCCGCAAGCACGAAGGCCGCCACCACCGCAATCCACTGGTGTTGTTCGAGAAACATTGTCAGCGATGCCATCAGCTCACCAAGCGTCATGTCTTTTCCTTCATCTAGAATTGCCCCCCCACCTGATGCTTACATTTAGCCCACTGGGTTCGCGGTTTGTAAGGGTCAGCACGGCATGTTGGCGTTGGGCCAATTCCGCAACAATCGAAAGGCCAAGCCCACTGCCGGTCGTTTCTTGCCCCGAGGCGCGCCGAAAGCGCTCGGTCACTTTATCCAACAGCTCTGCAGGGAGGCCAGGGCCGGTATCGCGCACGATCAGTTGCGGCAGGCCTTGCCAATGCGTCAACTCAACTTCCACACGGCCACCTTCCGGCGTGTAGCGCAAGGCGTTATCCAGCAGGTTACGTACGAGAATACCCAGTTCGACGCCGTCGGCATCTACCTCCAGGCGAGTTAAGCCAGTGAGTACCAAGTGCTGATTGCGCTGTTCAGCGATTGGCCAGAGCTCTGCCATCAGCTCGGCGACAATCGGGTAAAGGTCCACCGCCTTTGCGGACGTCGCAGCAACTTGGTCGAGGCGCGCCAGTACGAGCAATTGCTCCACCACCCGCTGCAGCCGCTCGACCCCGATATAGGCCTTTTGTAACGATTGCTCGCCACCCGCCTTGGCGTTATCCAGGTGAATCTTCAGCGCTGCCAGCGGTGTGCGTAATTCATGAGCCGCGTCAGCGGTAAAGCGCCGCTCGCGTTTCAGCGTTTCTTCCAGCCGGGCAATAAAGTCGTTGAGCGAGCTGCGCAATCCCCCCAGCTCTTGAGGCACAGGCTGTTCGATACGGCTCAAATCATGGGCACTTCGCCCTTGTACCTGATTGGAAAGCACCTGGACTGGCTCTATGCCACGCCGAATAATTCGGTTCATCAGCCATAACAGCAGCGGCAACAGCAGCAGCATCGGCCAGAGGTTGTTCCAGGTCATCCGCTCTACCACTTCCTGATGAAAACTGCTCCGCAATCCCATGCTGATCCACGTATCGCTGGCCACGTCGAACATGCTGAAAACTCGCCAGCGATGTCCATCGTAATTTTCCCAGCGGAAGCCTTCTTCATGCGGCGTGGGAAATGGCCCGGCATCATTCCACCTGCCTCCCAGTAGTTTGGGTGCCCCTTGTGCGTCCCAAAAGCCCAGCACTAATTTAAGTTCTTCTTCGTGATAGAGCGTGGGGGCAATATTGTCGGCAGTGATTATCGCCTCGCCTTCGCTATATTGCCGGGCAGGATGTTCTGGAAGACTCATCCGTGTGGCGAGGCGAGCATAGTCGTTCTGGGTGGCATCGGGGTCGAGTTGGCTGGCCACAATACGGCTATGCAAACTGAGCTGAGTATCCAGGATTTCTTCCAATTCGTGATCTGTGATCAGATAGGCCGCGATGGCAGATAGCCCAACGGCGATGACAATGACCAGCGCTAACGTCCGAACTAAATATCGCCGAATCGAGATCATACCGTCTCACTGTCTAGACGGTAGCCAATGCCGCGAACGTTGATAATCAGCCCCTTATTGAATTTTTTACGCAGATGATGAATGTGGACTTCCACTGCATTAGATTCCACTTCCTCCCCCCAGCCATAAAGCAGGTTCTCCAACCGAGGGCGAGAGAGGACTTTATTGGGGTGCCTCGCCAACTCCAGCAGCAAAGCATATTCTCGTCTTCCTAGCTTCACTTCTTTCCCCCGCCATAAAACGCAGTGCTGCGCTTCGTCAATACTGAGCGCACCAAGGGTAATCAACTGGGAGGCGCGACCCTCGGCACGGCGTGTCAGCACACGTAGGCGCGCCAGCAGCTCCTGGAGGTCGAATGGTTTAAGCACATAGTCGTCAGCACCAGCATCCAGCCCGCGGATCCGCTCTTCGATGGCATCGCGGGCAGTCAGAATCAAAAGCGGCAACGCTGAGTCCTTTCTTAATTGATGCAGCACCTGCATTCCATCCATATCCGGCAACCCAAGGTCAAGAATCATGGCAGTGAAGGCTTCACTGCTAACCGCACTGAGTGCCTCGCGGCCTTTGGTAAACCAGTCCACCGTATAGCCCTCGCGCTCCAGAGCCGTTTTAATCCCATCGCCGAGTAGTGGGTCATCTTCGATTAGTAGCAGCCGCATAGCCCCCTCCCGATTAAAAGCATCATCATCGCGATGATCCCTTAAGGCTTACTTAACAACATTTCATTGAAGGCTATTTTCTGGCTTACCAGGTTTTTCACCCTTTTTTATTGACCAATACGCGAGCGTTTAAGTCGATCTTAAGTTTCCCCGCCCCAAGCTGCCCATAGAAATTAGCTAAGCCGTCGAAACAATCATCAAAACGTTCAGGCCTTATCGGAGTGCTCGCGCATGCTATTGCTCTCGCGTATTAGAACCAACCCTCAGTTGAAGACCCTCGCACGCAGGTTAGAAAAGCGCCTAAAACGGGTTCTGGTGGCTGCTCTTCAGCGGATGCTGCCACCACCTTCGCCAGAAACCATCGATAGCCTTGAAGGCGTAACACGTATTTTGATTATTCGCCCCAATTTCCGTCTTGGCAACGCGCTGATCAGCACCCCAGTGATTGATGCCCTGCGCCAGCGCTTTCCCGCAGCACGCATTGACTACCTAACCACCGATAAAACGCTGCCCCTCCTCGCCCAACAGCCCGTGGATTATTTTCATGTGCTATCACGCACGGCGATTTTACGCCCTTGGCAGTGCCTCTCGTTGCTACGCCAGCTGCGTGCTGCGCGTTACGACCTGGCGGTACAAGTCAGTTCGGGCTCGACCACCGGCTTGATGGTTACGCGTTTGATTAATGCTCGCTACAGCATGGGCCGTCGCCGTGGCGCATTGCGCAGCTATCACGTTGAAGTGGAAGGGCGCGCATCTCACGCCTACGAGGATATCGTATTGCTGACACGCCCGCTGGGCATTGCCTGCCGCCCACGCCCAACGCTGCTTCTCACCCTAGCTGAGCGCCAGCAGGCACTGAGCCAGCTCCAACAACTCGCAGTGCCTATGCAAGCCAATGGCAACGGTGCCCCCTTTATAGCCGTGTTTGTGGGTGGCCATCAGAACAAGCGTTGGCCGCTGAGTTTCTGGCTACGGCTCATCACCGACCTGGAAACACGCTCGCTCGCGCACGTGGTATTTGTGGGGCCAGAAGAGGCAAGGCTTGCGCCCACGCTTGCGCAACACATGGCTACCGCCACCTTTGGCTCGCTCTGCTACCCCAGGCCGCTGCGCGAATTTGCCGCCATGCTGGACAACGCCCAACTGCTAATAACACCGGACTCCGGCCCGATGCACTTAGCCGCGGCGCTGGATGTACCCAGCATCGCGCTGTTACGGGAGAAAAAGTCGCTCAGGTTTGCCCCGCAAGGCCCGTTTGACACCCCGCTCTGGCAACCAAGTCACCTCGACGTTCTGAACGCCATTCAGGCAACGCTTGCCCAGGAAACACAAGCTGAACCTGTCTACTTCAATGCGCTGGCTAGCTGATCAGTCAGCAAAGCCATGCCTGTTTAATACCCAACTCTTTTACGAGCGCCTTATTTTGCAAAAAAGCACTATTAACCCAAAGCCTAATGGAAGGGGAGTTAAACGAATCCTCCTTGCATCTGTAAATGCAATATCCGGTTTAAAAGCTTGCTGGATAAATGAGTCTGCCTTTAGACAAGAGGTGACTCTCTGTCTAATCCTCTACCCTTTTTTATTTCTTGTTAATTTTAATTTAGCTGAAAAGGCGTTGCTGTTTTCTTCGCTCACTCTCGTATTGATAGTGGAGCTCATCAACTCCGCCATCGAAAGTACCATTGACCGTATCGGACTAGAACATAACGAACTTAGCGGGCGCGCTAAAGATATGGGGGCTGCCGCCGTCATGATGACCATTTTTTTGATGATGGGTGTATGGTTATGCGTTTTTCTCAACCAAGTTTTCTAAAACCCTTGGCATCCGCTTGGCTTTTATTTCTGGTTGCCATGTCAGCTTTCAGTTTTTTAAATATAGATTTTACGCTAACCGACTATGTATATCGTCTTCAGGGTAATACCTGGGCATGGAAAGACGCCTTGATCACCCAAGATGTTGTTCACAAAGGTGGTAAATGGCTAAGCCTGACCATGGGTTTAGTCACACTCCTATTGTTGATACTAAGCACTTCGATTAATCGCCTTAAAGATTATCGCACACCGCTTTTATATCTTTTTTCCGCAGCGCTTCTTTCGACGCTACTTGTTGCGATGATTAAACACCTGGTGAGCATGGAATGCCCTTGGGATTTAGTTCGATATGGTGGGGCACGAGACTTTATTGGCTTGCTCACCATGCGCCCTGCTTCAATGCCAGCGTCTGCTTGTTTTCCAGCCGGGCATGCCAGCGCAGGGTATACATGGATGGCCCTTTACTTCTTTTTTGCCTCCGTCAGGCCCCATTGGCGGTGGGCAGGTCTTGCGCTGGGATTGGGGCTTGGCCTGACGTTTGGCATCACTCAACAGGTACGCGGGGCGCACTTTCTGTCTCACGACCTCTGGACCATCATGATTTGCTGGAGCGTAAGCTTTGTCCTTTCAAGAATATTATTAACTCCCCGAGTCCATTAATCTTTTCATAAAGTGAGCTTCTCGATGCCTTCTTTGCTGTCCTTGCCTTCAAAAATTATTGACACCATTTGGCACTATCGCCCCACATTAAGCACAGAGCAGCTTGTCTTGTGGGCCGTTGTTATATTCAGTGTTTTTTACAATATACCTTTTTGGCAACAAGCCCTCGCGGGCTATGACCTTCTTGCCACCCAGACATGGCTGACCTTTGCCAGTATGTTCTTGATAATGACCTGCCTTCACTATTTGGTCTTCATTATCCTCGCTTTTCGACCGCTGGTGAAACCCTTATTAACCTTACTGTTTCTAATAGCCGCCTTCGTCAGTTACTTTACCAGTGAGTACGGCACCTATTTTGACACCGCCATGTTAGACAATGTGCTTCAAACGGACACCAAAGAAGCACGGGAACTCCTTACCGCTGGTTTACTGGTTCACCTGGCCATCTTTTTTGGCTTGCCTACCTTTATTATTTGGCGAGTTAACATCACGCCTTCATCCTGGATGAAGGCTATTTTGCGACGTTTAGCTTATTGCTTCGCCAGTACAGCGATATTGCTGATAGCGATCGTTTTGTCCTATCAAGAAGTCTCATCACTCATGCGCAACCATAAAGAGGTTCGTTACTTGGTGACCCCAGGTAATTATATTGTTTCGATGGTCCAGGCGCTTTCCAGCCAACATGCTACCGCGAATACAGTGCGATCCCCAGTGGGTGAGGATGCCCATATCAGTTCACAAGCCGATGAAAAACCTACACTGCTCGTTATCGTGGTCGGCGAAACGGTGCGCGCAGCGAACTGGGGATTAAATGGTTATGAGCGCCAAACCACGCCCAAACTTGCCCAGCAGCCTGGCGTTATTAATTTTTCAGACGTTTCCTCATGCGGCACAAGCACGGCTGTCTCATTACCCTGCATGTTTTCGTTACCGGGGCGTGCCGATTACGCTAAATCCTATGCTCAGCAGCATGAGTCCTTGCTGAATGTATTGGCTCACGCCGGGTTAGAGGTCACTTGGCTCGATAACCAGTCAGGCTGTAAAGGCGTCTGCGAAGGAGTGACGACAAAAACGCTCTCGCCGGAGGACTATGCGCCTTTATGCCAAGATGGCCGATGCTTGGACGAGGCACTGGTTCAAGCCTTGAGCACGCAAATTAGTGATACCGCTGCTGATCAAGTAGTCGTGCTGCATCAGCTAGGCAACCATGGGCCCAGCTATTATCAGCGCTACCCAGCTGACTACGAACGTTTTGTTCCTGCTTGCACCACTGCTGATTTAGCCAACTGCTCAAGAGATGCCATTACCAATAGCTACGACAATGCCATTTTATATACCGACACCGTATTGGATCAGGTAATTGAGACGTTAAAACGTCAGGATGACTACGCAACTGCGATGGTCTATCTCTCGGATCATGGTGAATCACTGGGCGAAAAAGGCCTATATTTGCACGGCATTCCCTACGCCATTGCCCCCGATGAACAGACCCATGTGCCTATGGTTTGGTGGCTTTCCAGCGCGTTTTCGCAGCAGCAAGGGCTCGACATGAATTGCATACGCCAGAACTCCCACCAAGCGACCTCGCACGATAATTTGTTCCACAGCGTATTGGGCCTGCTCGGTGTAACCACTGAGGTTTATCAACAAGAAAAGGACATAAGCCAACCGTGTCGCTCATTCAGCCGCAACGCTTAAGTAATCGTTAAGTCTTCGGTGGCATGGTGTCTATATTCTGACAACCACAAAGGTGTGATCACATGGTCTTATTACGCTTATCAAACTCTTCTCGGGGTTTTAATAGTTTGAAAACCAACAATATTAGCAATACCTATTTTGGAAAGTGGCTTGCCTTAAATGTCAGCCTTATTTTAACCATCTTCTTAGCGGTGTTACTAGAATTGATCGACATCAGCTTGATCACGATAATTATTGCCGCATTAAGCATAGCAGCAAGCGTTATTGCGCGGTTACTTAGGTTTTTTTATCCGTACGGCGCGCCAGAGCCCACCGCCAATGATCTGATCGAAACATTGGAAGCTCTGGGAGCCGCAGGCATTGGGTCACTGGTTGTTTTACGTTTACTCGCGTAGTCAAATTATCAACTCGACTGAGCAATTCTTTAACTAACATAATTAGTAAAGTGATAAAGACTCAGGAAAGTTATAGCGAGCTCAGAAACCTTGTTAGCCAAAGCTATACCTTTCATACTAGACGAACTTTATTTTTAATACTTCGCCTTGTTTACCTATTGCAAAGTGTTAATATCAGAAGTCTTTTAATACCTGAGTAAAAAACTCAAGTATAGCGGCGCGAGGCGCTACTGGGCTAACGCGCTTGGGTTCCGCAAGAGACTTCATCCCATGACATTTACCACCATGCTGATTTTGGCTTTTTCTATGTCGGCTGATGCCTTTGCTGCCTCCATTAGTAAAGGCGCGGATCTAAACAAACCCTCGTTTCGTCACGCCATCAGTATCGGGCTGATTTTTGGTACGATAGAGACCATCACACCGCTGCTGGGCTGGATAGCCGGGGTGGCATCGCAACGCTTGGTCGAAGCCTGGGACCACTGGGTTGCGTTTACCATCTTGCTGGTGATCGGCCTGCATATGGTGTATTCAGGCCTGAGCAAAGACGCAAAAGCTGCCCAAAAACAGCAAACGCTATGGTTATGGTGTTAACGGCTGTCGCCACAAGTATTGATGCGATGGCTGTAGGCGCGAGCCTTGCCTTTCTTGATGCCAACATTATTGCTACCAGCCTAGCTATTGGGCTAGCCACTACACTCATGGCCTCCATTGGTACCTTATTAGGTCACCAGTTGGGTAAATACATCAGCCACTGGGCAGAGCTGATCGGTGGGATGATGCTGATCGGTATTGGCTTGGGCGTGTTGGCCGAGCACACCGCTTTTTTGTGAGCATGACTCTAAAACTAGCGCAATTTTTGAGAAATCTTTGCCAACACTCCAACTGCTTTATGACCCAGTTGGAGTGTTGTAATACATAACGCTTTTAGGGCATTAGCTTAAGCTCACCGTAATCTCCCCCGGTGCGCAGTGTCACCGTTACCTCCGCGTCGTTGCGGTTGCGGAAAAACCAACCATGGTTGCCGGTGAACTGCGCTTCCAGCTCGCCATCATCTTCGGGCACCCCGCGCCCTTGCTCGTAGCTCACCGAATTGCCACCGCCGTCGCCGTGGGTATCAAAATTGATCGGCCCGCCTTCAGAGACCCAATCAAACGTCGCCACCGCGCCTTCGTCCATGGTCAGCTTGTACTCAACGCCCTCGCCCGGTGCCAGCGTGAAACGCTCTTCATCGCGCCAAGTTTCGGACGACGCCTGGTTATCAGGCTGGCTTTCGGCCTGGCTTTGCTCCGCCGCCTCGGCGTCCACCTCACGCTCGGTCGCGGGCTCGGCGCTTTCGCGCACAATCGTTATATCAGGCACGGCCGAAGGCTCCGGCGCTTGCGTGTCAGCCGCTGCGGTATTGGCGCGGTCTTCGGCGGCCTCATCGGCCAGTTGGGTTTTAATCTCGCCCATTTGGGTAAGGCCGAGCACGCGGCCCGCGCCGGTGGGGTCAATGGCGTACTCGGCTGGCAACACCACGGTGACCAACAAAACGCTGGCGATGATGGCGGCCAGCAGCGTAGAGCGCAGCAGTTTTGCCGTGGATGGCAGCTCCGCTCGGGTAGGAAGATCCGTGTTATACATAAAACACTCCGTCACTTAAGAAACAAACAGACCGGTAAGCTGATAGCCGACCAACATAAAACCCGCACACATCATCGCCACGTTGGCCGTGTAGGCATGGCGCAAAAACCCGCCGGTGCGCCGCCAAAAGCCCATCACGATAAGGATGGCACCCAACGCCAGCAGTTGGCCGATCTCCACGCCCAGGTTGAACGCCAGCAAGTTGGCCAACAAACCGTTTGAGGAAATCTCGTATTCGATGATTTTGGTCGACAGCCCAAAGCCATGAAACAAGCCAAATATCAGCGTCGCGGCTTTGGTATTGGGCTGAACGCCAAACCAGCGCTGAAAAGCACCGAGGTTATCCAGGGCTTTGTAGACGACAGAAAGGCCGATAATCGCATCAATCACATAGCTGTTGATGCCGATATCGAAGTACACCCCCAGCAGCATGGTCGTGGAGTGGCCAATGGCAAACAGGCTGACGTAGATGGCAATGTGCTGCATCCGGTAGAGAAAGAAAATCACCCCTAGCAGAAACAGAATATGGTCGTAGCCCGTGACCATGTGCTTGGCGCCCAGGTAGATAAACGACATCAAATGCACGCCGTAAATCTCCTGGATATAGCCTTTATCGCCTTCAGCGACGGCATGAGCCCAGGCATCGCCACTGGCGGTCAGTAACAACACCATAAGCGAAAGCAATAGCAGGTAGCTTCGGCGCAGCGTAAAGCCCACGCCAAGCCGCCCACCTTGTTGAGATGGCAACATAAAACCTCCAAACGTGTTAATGGGTCTAGGCTGCCAGCAGGCAGCCTTGGTGGTACCGCACTAAGCCGGACGTGGAGGTCGCTCAAGGCGAAAGACGCGGCGTAACGGCACACCATCCGGGTAGCCGACGCGCAGGGAGTCGATGAGGATCGGTTCGTGTAGCAGTTCCGTTGCCAGCCGATCCGCCGATTCATGAAAGTGGCTGCCACTTTCATGGTGGGGCGAGCTGAATTCACCAGCTCGCTCCTCAACATTGTAAGAGGGGGTGATATGGCCGCCTGAGTCGCTGTGTTCATGCACATGCGCAGCCACGGCGGAGCCTTGCGTGCCATGGGCCAGCGTTTCGCCAATGCCAGACGCGAGCAGTCCCTGCATCACTATCAGCAGTAATATCGCGTATCCCAGGCGTTGACGTAACGTGCCGTGCGCAAGCATCAAGAGTGGCTCATCAATGGTAGTAAAAGCTGGCTGAATAGCCTAACATCCCCTCCAGGGGGATGGGAACATAAAAAAAGGGGACACAGCATGACATCGCATACGCACCAGACACACCCAGAGATTATCAAGCGGCTTAACCGGGCACGCGGCCACCTGCAAAGCGTGACCAACATGATAGAAGACGAGCGGCCCTGCCTAGAGATCGCCCAGCAGCTCCACGCCGTGGAAAAAGCCATTCAGCAAGCCAAAAAAACCTTGGTCCAGGACCATATCGACCACTGCATGGAGGCGGCCATCGGCCCGTTGACGGCGTTACAGCGCGAATACGTCAAAGACTTTAAAGCGATTGCACGCTATCTCTAGTTTGGGTAGCTCCCTCATAGGGTCGCTTCGCCTGTTTTGCTTATGGAGGCCTCATGTTTCAAGTGCTTGGTCATCGGGTTTACCGACATCTCTTCATGGCCCAGGTTATCGCTCTTATCGGCACAGGGCTGACCACGGTGGCTCTCGCCCTGCTGGCGCACGAACTTGCCGCTGGCCAAGCTGGGGTTGTACTGGGAACGGCGCTGGCGATCAAAATGGTGGCCTATGTCATCATTGCGCCCTTGGTGGGTGCTTATGCGGCGCGGCTGCCGCGCCGCGCTCTGCTGATCAGCCTGGACCTGATACGCGGCACCGTAGTGTGCGCACTTCCCTTTGTTAGCCGCATAGAGCACATCTACCTGCTGATTTTTTTACTCAATGCCTGTTCTGCTGGCTTCACGCCGGTGTTCCAAGCCACCATTCCAGATATCTTGAAAAAAGAAGCCGACTACACCCAGGCGCTATCGCTGTCTCGTTTGGCATACGATTTAGAGAATCTGCTAAGCCCCGTAGTTGCCGCCGCGTTACTCACATTGCTCAGTTTTAATGTGCTGTTTGTGCTTAATGCACTGGCGTTTGTTGGCTCAGCGGCACTGGTGGCCTCGGTGGCATTGCCCGCCGCTTGTCTTAAGGCGGATGCTCCCACAGTCTGGAAGCGTATCACTTATGGCCTACGCGTTTACCTTCAAACGCCACGTTTGAGAGGGCTTTTAGCATTAAGTCTGGCGGTTTCTGCTGCTGGTGCCATGCAAATCGTTAACACTGTGGTATACGTGCGCTCGTCGCTTGGGCTGGGTGAACGCGACGTTGCCATTGCCTTCGCGGCGGCAGGCGCAGGCTCCATGTTGGTGGCACTGCTGCTACCCAAAATCCTGGGGCGTGTGACCATACGCGCCACAATGTTGGTAGGGGGCGGGTTACTCACGCTGGGGCTTTACTTAGGCTTACTGACCCCGGCCTACCTGGAGCTACTTGGCCTGTGGGCGATGCTCGGCGCTGGCGCGGCGCTGATCCTGACCCCCTCAGGGCATTTGCTGAAACAGTCATGCCTGGCCGAGGAGCGTCCGGCGTTATTTGCTGCTCAGTTCTCGTTATCGCATGCCTGCTGGCTTGTAACCTACCCGCTCGCGGGCTGGCTGGGCGCCACTATCGGTGTCGCCTATACCTTTGCTGTTTTGGGTAGCGTAGCGTTATTAGCATGCGTGGCCGCCGTGATTACTTGGCCATCTCATGACCCTGAAAGGACACAGCCTGCCGCGTCGTCTTTGCGGCCTTAAAACAGCGTTGCGCGCCTCTATCTCAGGTCGAGAACCCCTACCCCAGGTCGTGCGCGCCTTGGTGCGCCTGATCACTGATGCATAGCTGATGGTCGCCTAGCACCTCAATGATCCGGCAGCTTTGCACTTTACCCCCAGCGCACTGGCTGACCATGCGCTTGAGTTCGTCGCGCAGCGCAGACAGCCGCTGCAGCCGTGATTCCACTTCCTCTAAATGATGCTTGGCCAGCGTATCGACTTCATCGCACGGCATATCGGGCCGGTCGGACATCGCCAGCAGCTCGCGTACGGCCTCCACGGAAAAGCCAAAGTCGCGCGCATGGCGAATAAACGTCAGCCGCCTGACCGCTGCCGCGCCGTAGCGGCGCTGGCCGCCTTCCGTTCGCGCTGCCTCACGCAGCAGGCCGATACGTTCGTAATAGCGCACGGTTTCGGGTTTGCAGCTGGCTCTACGCGCCAGCTCGCCGATGCTGACGGTCGATTGCATCTCTGACATCTTCAGGTATCTCCCCCAATGACTTGAACCTATAGTGGCTACAGGGTTTACGCTTGTTAAAAGTAACCCATTGGCAGGAGATGCACCATGGATACCTCGACACACCAAGCGCCCCCAACGGCTCTTACCCTGCGGGTGGAGGGCATGGACTGTGGTGGCTGCGAGCGCAAGGTGGAATCCGCGCTAGGCCGCTTGCCGGGGGTTGGCGAGGTAACCGCAAGCTCAGTGACCGGCACCGTCAATCTCCAGCTTGGCCCCGGCAACACGGCTTCCCGCGACACCATCGCCAAGTCACTCAATGACTTGGGCTACCAGCTTGCCGATGAGACCCAGCCTGACGCCTCGCCCTCCGCGTGGTGGCAGACCACCAAAGGCCGGCTGGTGATGGTGTCAGGGGGGTTATTGGTCGCCGCCTTTGGCCTTCGGCTGGTATGGCCCGCACTGGGCAACTGGCCATTTGTCGCCGCAACCCTGTTTGGCCTGGTACCAATTTTGCAGGCTGCCTGGGGTGCGCTCAAGGTACGTAACCCTTTCACCATCGAAATGCTGATGAGCATCGCAGCACTTGGGGCCTTGGCGATTGACGCCGCCGCCGAAGCGGCGTTGGTGGTGTTCTTGTTTGCGGTGGGCGAATTGCTCGAAGGGGTTGCCGCGTCCAGGGCGCGGCGCAGCATTTCGGCGCTTGCCAAGCTGACCCCGTCTTCCGCCCGGCTGATGGAGGGCAACGAGCTGCACGAGGTATCCGCCGCTACGCTACAACCGGGGCAGCGCGTGCTGGTGCGGCCCGGCGACCGGGTGCCCTGCGATGGCCGTATCCTCGCAGGCGAGTCCGATATTGACGAGTCGCCGGTGAACGGCGAATCCGTGCCCCGCCTGCGCGCCCTCGGCGACGACGTGTTCGCTGGCACGGTCAACCTGGATGCCGCGCTGGAAGTCGAGGTAACGCGTAGCGCCGAGAACAATACCATCGCACGGGTTATTCGCTTGGTGGAAGAGGCCCAGGCGGCCAAAGCACCGGTGGCACGCTTTATCGATCAGTTTGCGCGCTACTACATGCCCGCGGTGATAGGGGTCGCCCTGTTGGTAGCCATCGTACCGCCGTTGACTTCCACCATGGCGTGGTCGGAGTCGGTTTACCGGGCGCTGGCCCTGCTGTTGGTCGCCTGCCCCTGCGCGCTGGTGATTTCGACCCCGGCCGCCATTGCCGCCGGGCTTTCTTCTGGCGCTCGCCAAGGGCTTTTGATCAAGGGCGGCGCAGTGCTTGAGCAGCTTGGCAAGCTGCGGATGGTGGCGCTGGACAAAACCGGCACCCTCACCGCCGGTAGCCCCCAGGTGACCGACGTAGAAGACTGGCGCCATGAAGGGCAACACCACGAGATCTTAAGGCTCGCCGCCGCCCTGGAACGCGACGCCAGCCACCCCATTGCCATGGCCATTATGGCGCACGCCAAGCAGCAGGGTGTGACGATTGCCGCGGCTAGCCAAAGCCGGGCGCTCGCCGGGCGCGGCGTTACCGGGGTGGTAGAAGGGCGCGCGTTAAGCCTGATCACCCCGCGTCATCTGGCCGAGCAGTTCCCCCTGGACGACGCGCTAGCGGCGCGCATCGCCACGCTTGAAGACGCTGGCAAAAGCCTGGCCATACTGACCGAGGACAACCGCCCGTTGGGGCTGATTGCCGTCCGTGACGAACCCCGCGAAGACGCGCTTGAGGGGCTTGCCGCCTTATCGCGCCTGAAAGTGGAAGCTGTGATGCTCAGCGGCGACAACGCCCGCACGGTGTCGGCGATTGGCGCGGGGCTGGGCATTGAGGCACACGGCGAGCTGATGCCCGAAGACAAGGCAAACTATGTACGCGATTGGCAGGCCCAAGGGCGCGGCCCCGTGGGCAAAGTGGGTGACGGCATCAACGACGCCCCGGCGCTAGCAGCGGCGGACGTCGGCATCGCCATGGGCAGCGGCACCGATGTCGCGCTGGAAACAGCAGACGCAGCGCTGCTCAAAAATCGCGTGACCGGCATTGCTGAGCTGATTGATCTTTCCAGGGCGACCATGCGCAACGTCAAAACCAACGTCGCGCTGGCGCTGGGCTTTAAAGCCATCTTTCTGGTCACCACGGCGCTGGGCATCACCGGTATGTGGATCGCCGTGATGGCCGACACTGGTGCCACCGTGCTGGTCACGCTAAACGCCATGCGCCTGCTTGGCTATCGCTTTTCACCGGGTGCTTCGTCACCGCGTGAACGGGTAAGCGGAGCCACATCATAACCACACGGACGATACGGTTGTTGGCGGGCCACCCATCAGCGTCGCGGCACCGGTGGCGTGGCCGCTCGGGAAACCGAAAACCTGGGCACCCTCGTAAAGCGCAAGCGGGCGCGGTATCGACATTGCGACCTTGAGCAGCGTGGCGATGCCGGAGGCAATGGCGATGCTCACCACAAACCCAAGGGCCAGATGCCACCGCCTAAGCAGCAGCCAAGAGGCTACCTCGACAGTAGATGCGATAATGATTTTGGCGTCACCAAAACCGGTGGGAAAGGGGGACGACTTGATAACTCGGTTCGGTACGAAGTTAGCTAAGCGCCAAACTGATCGACCAATCAACTGTAGCCAGCCCGCCCCGCTCGGCCACCTCTTGGGCCAGAGTCACCAGAGCAGGGGCGACGAAGGTCAGCTACATACCGACCAGGATAATAGGTCGTAGATCGTACGAGGGCTCGATAAGCGATAATGCCAGAGTGCTAGCTCAGCCCGCACCGCTTTTATGCAACCGCCTAATGAGCCGCAAACGCCGCCCCGAACCTATTCAGCATCAAGCGAATCAGCAACACGATAGCAAGTACAGCTGCGAAGATGATGCCGACAAGCACCAGCAGCCGCATACTCGCGTGCCCCACCAGGCCGAGCCCGAGGTTAGCCACTTCACCTGGAAGGATGTCAGCGAGAGCCCCGACGATTGCGGAAGTATAGCCGCCACCTGTTTCCAAGGTGGCGGCATTTTTTTGGTCGACTGTTGCTTATATTCCAAAATCAGCTATCTTTATAACAATTATTATTTTAAAAAATTCGTATAGCGCTAGCGATCGAAAACACGTTTGGAGGAGATTACGCATGCAGACCTTTGCCCTTTCCCGCAGTAGTGGAGAAGGCACGCCCGACGTCGCCGGTTTTTTTGATCCACGGACGTTTAGCGTGCAGTACGTGGTCAGCGACCCCGCTACCAAGCAGTGTGCGATTATCGACCCAGTGCTGGATTTCGACGAGAAATCCGGCGCGACGGCAACGTTCAACGCTGACGCCCTGCTGGAATACGTCGCCAAGCAAGCCCTGACGGTTGAGTGGATTCTTGACACCCACCCTCATGCGGATCATTTCTCCGCCGCGCAGTACCTAAAAGAGCAAACCGGTGCACCAACGGCTATTGGCCAATACGTCACTCAAGTACAGGCGTTGTGGAAAGAGATTTACCACTGGCCAGAAATGCCCACCGACGGCCGTCAATGGGACACCCTGTTTACGGAAGGCGATACCTTCCATATTGGTGAGCTAAAAGTCGGCGTGCTGCATTCACCCGGCCATACGCTGGCCTCAATCACCTATCTCATCGGCGATACGGCGTTTGTTCACGACACTCTGTTCCAACCGGATTTCGGCACCGCGCGGGCGGATTTCCCGGGGGGCAGTGCCAAAGCGCTGTGGGACTCTATCCAGCAAATCCTCGCTCTACCCGACAATACACGGCTATTCACCGGCCACGACTATATGCCGAATGGCCGCGAGCCGAACTGGCAAAGCAGCGTTGCCGAGCAACGTGCCAACAACCCTCACCTGGCGGGCAAAAACGAGCAGGACTACATCGCGCTGCGCCACCAGCGAGATAGCGAACTGCCCATGCCCAAGCTGATTTTGCATGCACTGCAAGTCAACACGCGTGGCGGACGCCTGCCAGAACCCGAGGCCAATGGTAAACGCTATCTGAAAATTCCTCTGGACGCCTTAGAAGGCGCTGCCTGGGATTGAGTTCAGCTACCCCACACGAGATGAGGTGCAACCTTGCAAACTCAGCCGTTAGAACAAGGCGTTGAGATAACCTCAGCGCTAACACTCGATGAATTGGACGAGGTAAAAGCGCGCGGTTTTAACGCGGTGATATGTAACCGCGTGGCGGGAGAAAGTTATGACTTCCCCGACGAGGCGAGCTACCGCCATAAGGCCAAGCAGCTTGGCCTTGCCTGGGTACATATCCCCGTCAAGCCGGGCGAATACAGTCAGGAAGATATTCAGGCATTCGCCGACTCGTTAGCACAGCTTCCCCGTCCTATTCTGGCTTTCTGCCGCACAGGCAAGCGTGCCACTCACTTATGGGCCTATGCTCGACGGCAATCGGACCAGTGTGAGTTGGCAACCTTGTTGACAGCTGCAAAGGAGGCTGGCTTTGATCTTGAGGATCATCGCCAGGCCCTGGAGGGACAGACCCCATAAACGGTTGCTAAGCAGGACCGAAGGAAATGATTAGCAACGTGGATGATTTACCCAAAAAGCCAATGAATCACAATAAAAAACATGCTGGAGCCCTTATGAACTCTCAACAAACGGCAACCTACGACGTAGTCATTATTGGTGGTGGTGCGGGCGGCATTTCGGTCGCTGCTAGCTTGCTCAACCGCCAGCCAGATTTAACCATCGCCATTATCGAGCCCGCGGAAAGCCACTTTTATCAACCAGGCTGGACCATGGTGGGTGGCGGCATTTTTACTCAGGAATCGACTCGCAAGCCGATGGCAGACGTGATGCCTGAAAAAGCCACTTGGCATCAAACCACCGCTGAAAGTATCAATCCTGATGCCGAGAGTGTCGTGCTGGCAACCGGCCACACCCTGGGCTATCGACGCCTGATTGTCGCACCAGGGCTTGTGGTTGATTGGAGTGCTATCAGCGGGCTTGAAGAGACGCTTGGTCACAACGGTGTAACGTCAAACTACCGCTATGATCTTGCACCTTATACGTGGTCATTGGTGAAGTCGCTTAAGCAGGGTAAGGCGCTGTTCACCCAACCGCCGATGCCTATCAAGTGTGCCGGCGCCCCTCAGAAAGCCATGTATCTGGCCTGCGACCACTGGCGTAAACAAGGTAACCTTGGGCAGATTGAACCCACGTTCTGCAACGCCGGTGAGGTACTTTTCGGTGTGAAGGATTACGTTCCTGCCCTTCAGAAGTATATCGAGCATTACGGCATTGAAACGGCTTATAAACACCGCTTAACCGCGGTAGACGGTGCTGCAAAAGTAGCGCAATTTGAAGTCGCAGGTGAAAACGGCTCGCAAACAGTTGAGCGGCCGTTCGATATGCTCCACGTAGTACCTCCTCAAAAAGCCCCGGTTTTAATTGCTGAATCTGGCCTCGCTAATGCGGGCGGTTGGCTCGACCTGAATGCGAGTACGCTGCAACACGAACGTTACCCCAATATTTTTGGGCTGGGTGATGCTAGCGGCACTACCAATGCCAAAACGGCAGCCGCGGTGCGCAAGCAAGCCCCAGTCGTTGCTCAAAATGTGTTGGCCTCACTCCACGATAAACCGCTTAGCGCGGCGTATTACGGCTATGGCTCATGCCCACTCACTGTGGAAAGAGGCAAAATTGTGCTGGCGGAGTTTGGCTATAACGGTCAATTACAGCCAACGTTTCCTAAATGGGTCAACGACGGCACTCGCCCCACTCACGCTGCCTGGCAGCTAAAAGCCAAGGCGCTGCCATGGATTTATTGGCGGTTAATGTTACGAGGCAAAGAGTGGCTTAGCTAATTATGATGCTAGAACGTTGGGTGCCACTCATTGGCTGGCTGCGGTCCTACAACCGAACATTGCTCTCACAGGATGCTCTGGCGTCAGTGATCGTAACGCTGATGCTGGTGCCTCAGGCGTTAGCCTATGCCTTATTGTCTGGGTTGCCGCCAGAAATGGGGCTTTACGCCAGCATGTTGCCGCTAGTGCTTTACGCCATTTTTGGCACCAGCGCGACGTTAGCCGTTGGGCCGGTGGCTGTTGCGGCACTGATGACGGCCTCAGCATTAAGTAGTTTTGCTACCCAAGGAAGCCCCGAGTACGTGGGGGCTGCATTAGTGCTAGCCGCGCTCTCGGGGCTTATCCTCATCGCCATGGGCGTTTTACGGCTAGGCTTTTTGGCCAACTTTTTAAGTCATCCTGTGATCTCGGGTTTTGTAACTGCCTCGGGCATTTTGATTGCTGTGAGCCAGTTCAAACATATTTTAGGTGTTGAGGCTTCCGGACATAACGTTATTGATGTGTTGGGGGCACTTTTTAACCAGTGGCAGCAAGTGAACACCATTACATTGTTTATTGGCTTAGGCGTGTGGGGGTATTTGTTGGTGTGCCGAAAGTGGCTGAAACAGTGGCTTAGCAATGCCGGTGTTTCCGCTGGAATTGCAGCACACCTGGTCAAAGCAGCGCCAATTTCAGCGGTCATTGTCACCACACTATTGGCTTGGCTTTTTAACCTGGAGCAGCAAGGCGTGAATTTAGTCGGCTTTGTGCCCAGCGGTATGCCCGCGATTGCGTTTCCAAGCCTGGATCAATCATTGTGGCTGGGTTTGCTCCCCGCCGCGCTCTTGATCAGCTTGGTAGGGTTTGTGGAGTCGATTTCCGTAGCCCAAACGCTCGCCGCTAAGCGTCGCCAACGTATTGACCCCAATCAAGAGCTGATTGCCTTGGGGATGGCCAACGTGGGCGCGGGAGTAAGCGGGGGCTCACCTGTCTCGGGTGGGTTTTCTCGTTCGGTGGTTAATTTTGAAGCAGGCGCTGCGACACCGCTAGCGGGCGCATTTACCGCGTTGGGAATCGTTCTCTCAACACTGCTGTTGACCGACCTGCTGGCATTTTTGCCTACCGCAACTCTGGCCGCCACTATCATTGTCGCGGTCGGTACATTAATTGATCTTCCTGCAGTGAAACGCACTTGGCTGTACTCCCGCAGCGATGGCATTGCGATGGTAGCCACGCTTCTACTTACCCTGCTGCACAGCATTGAAATCGGCATTATAAGTGGCGTATTGCTGTCATTGGGCCTGCATCTTTATCGCACCAGTCAGCCCCACAGCGCGGTAGTAGGGCGAGTGCCTGGCACCGAGCACTTTCGTAATGTGAAGCGGCATAACGTAGAAGTCGACGAGCGGCTCGCCATTCTGCGAATAGATGAAAGCCTTTATTTCGCCAATGCACGTTACTTGGAAGACACTGTTATGGAACTAGCTGCACGTTCATTGTCGCTGCAACATATTGTACTGACCTGCCAAGCAGTGAACGTGATTGATGCTTCAGCGCTGGAAAGCCTGGAAGCCATCAACGGACGATTAAAAGACGCGGGCGCGACACTCCATTTAGCTGAAGTAAAGGGGCCGGTGATGGATCATCTAAAACACACGTCGTTTTATCACGAGTTGACCGGGCAAGTGTTTTTCACCACCTATGATGCTTGGCGCGTTTTGCACAATCAAAGCGACGTACTCTCTTCACCGGCTTTAGTCTCTAGCGGTGCTAGGCTGGGCACTAGCCAGCAGTAACCAAGACAGTCTTTTCATTGACGACCATGTCGATATGAAGAGGGAGATTAAGTTATATCCACACGCTTATCGATATTGACACTGTCAAATGAACTAGCGTATGACCAATCACTTAACATTAGAGGAAGTATGTCGTGGATTTTACAGCAAGCTTTCAGGGACTGATCGGCGGTGTCCTGATTGGTCTCTCAGCGACTTGGTTAATGGCCTCTCTGGGCCGTATCGCTGGCATCAGCGGCATTATCGGCACCCTCATTACCGAACGGCCGAAGGGAGATAGTGCCTGGCGCTTGGCCTTCGTTCTAGGGCTGGTAAGCGGCCCCGTACTAGCACTTTTCATTGGCGGGCTCGGCAACGTAGCCGGTGCCCCCGGCGAGGTCATCGGTCAGCCAACTGGGGGCGTGCCGCTGATGTTAGTAGCCGGTTTGTTAGTGGGGTTTGGAACAGGCCTAGGAAGCGGCTGCACTAGCGGGCACGGTGTTTGCGGTCTCGCAAGGTTATCGGTGCGCTCCCTAGTCGCCACCGTTACCTTTTTAATCGCTGCGATTATTACCGTCTTTGTGGTTCGTCATGTCATGGGAGGCAACGTATGAAAACGTTGGTGGGTTACATCGCAGGCTTGATCTTTGGTCTTGGCCTGACCATCTCAGGTATGACGGATCCGGCACGGGTAATCGGCTTCCTGGATATCGCCGGCACTTGGGACCCGACTCTGATGTTCGTACTAGGTGGCGCGGTGGTGACTAATTTCATTGGCTATCGACTGGTACTACGTCGTTCGCATCCCTTCTTTGGTGAGCGTTTTCAGTTGCCCACTCGACAAGACCTGGATATTCGCCTGATCGGCGGCGCCTCAATGTTTGGCATTGGATGGGGGCTTTCTGGCTATTGCCCAGGCCCCGCTTTTGCTTCCATCATCGGGATTTCTGCACCGCTGTTCGCCATGCTTGTGACCATGGTGATGGGTTGGTTCTTGGCACGCGCGATCCCCACCAAAACTGCATAGCGTTTGGGTTAGCATAACCAACCTCTGTAGCTTGAAATCGCCAGCCAAGCCACTAAGCAGAAAAAGCTTCATGTTCAGTTAATCCCCATCAGCCACGCTAACCAGCATCGAATCAGGAGTGCTGGAAATGCGAGCGATGAACAGGCCGCTACAACAGGTCATACGCTTAAGGCTTGTGCAGTGGATGCTGATGCTGGGGTTACTATGTATTGCCACAATAGCTACCGCGCAATCTTTCTTTGGAGAGCAGGAAAACGTCCTTCCTCCTGAGCAGGCCTTCAAGCCAACACTGAGTCGTGATGGCGAATCACTGCAGATCGATTGGCAAATCGAGCCCGACTACTATCTGTATCGTCACCGTTTTTCTGCCGAGACCGACGGGCGCGAGCTATCGTTGGATATTCCAGACGGGGAAACCATTGAGGACGAGTATTTTGGTCGCTCTGAGGTCTATCGTCATTCGTTGAGTATGACCACTCAGCCTGGCAACGCTGAAACGATCACGCTTCGCTGGCAGGGCTGCGCCGATGCGGGCCTTTGCTACCCGCCCCAGGAACAGACCTTTGACTTAGCATCTGCTGGCCAGGACATATCCAAAACGGATGAACCACCGGATGTTGCGAACGAATCCCTATCTGAGTCAAGCCCTACGCCCGAGCCAGACAATACGATGGCGGAAGATCAGCAATTAGCAGCGCAACTGGCTGGGGGTAATGGACTTTGGACGCTGGCGGCATTCTTCGGCATGGGACTGCTACTGACGTTCACGCCTTGTGTGTTGCCGATGATACCGATCCTATCGAGCCTCATCGTGGGGCGACGAGAGGTGGGCGAGAGCCACCGCGCGGCAGGCTTAGTGATGTCTACTGCGTTCGTCCTGCCCATGGCGGCCACCTACGCGCTTCTCGGCGTGGCCGCTGCCCTGGCAGGCGCGAATCTACAGATGCTGTTTCAGAACGTCTGGTTTATCGGCCTGTTCTCGCTACTGTTTATCGTACTTGCCCTCGCCATGTTCGGCTTGTTCGAATTAGAGCTGCCGAAAGCGTTTCGCCAGCGACTTGATGCAGGCATGTCGCGTCAACGCGGTGGACGCTTGAAGGGAGTTGCCATCATGGGCGTCCTCTCTGCTCTGCTAGTGGGTCCATGCATGACCGCGCCTCTAGCCGGAGCGCTGCTGTTCATCGCAGATAGTGGCAACCCTTGGTTGGGCGGCGCAGCTCTGCTATCGCTTGGTCTCGGAATGGGCTTACCACTGATCCTGATCGGTACGGTAGGTAGCCAGCTTCTCCCTAAGCCGGGTGCCTGGATGATTCGCATCAGAGCGCTTTTCGGCTTTGTATTACTGGGGATGGCGATCTGGTTTGTGGATCGCGTAGCACCTGATGCCATCATTCTCGCGCTATGGGGCGCATTAGGGCTTGGTTTTGCCGTTTCGCTACAGGCCATGTCACGAGATGACAACGCCTCAAATGTGGTCTCTCAAACAGCAACCGCAATCGCAGTCATCATCGGTTTATGGAGTACATTAGTGTTCATCGGCGCTGCCGGTGGCGCCTCTGATCCCTGGCGCCCGCTAGCGGTTTATACGTCCACCAACGATGGCTCAGCCACAGCATCGTCGTCAGCAAACGCCGAACAACCGCTTACCTTCGATGAGGTCGACGATTTGGCCACGCTTGACGCCCGTATTGCTCAGACTGGGGTTAGCGGCCAGATGACGCTCGTCGAATTTACAGCCGACTGGTGTATCTCCTGCGAGGTGATCGAACAAGAAGTTTTCGCTGACCCCACCGTTCAAGCCGAACTGCAGGATGTACAACGGTTAAGTATCGATGTGACCGACTATGACGCGTCTGACAAGGAGATCATGGAGCACTTCGGCATCGTTGGGCCGCCGACGCTCATGTGGTTCGGACCTGACGGGAAGGAGCGACGAAGTGCACGCATTATCGGCGAGCTAGACGCTGACGCGTTTCTTGAACGCTTTGAACAAGCAAAAGAAACCAACCGCAATACTACCGAAGGTAATTCATGAGCCCTCTCGATCAAAGTCTCGCCATCGGCCCAGTAGGGCTGAACGTCGGGCTGCTTGTACTTGTGCTTTCGATAGTTGTCGCGCTGATCGTCGGAGGCTATTTGGGCCGCCATCGAAAGGTCAACGTCGACAATAGTATCTTCAATGCCGTGCTCTTGGGCCTGATCGGCGCAAGGTTCATTTTTGTCGTCCAATACGTAGAGAGTTACAGCACGTTCTGGTCGTGGTTCGACATCCGCGATCGCGGCTTTGAGCCACTAGCTGGCTTTGCCGTGGCCATGATGTATCTTGCCTGGCGGCTATGGTGCCAACCTCGCGAGCGAAGACCGCTCGGCATTGCCGTTATTTCAGGAACTCTGGTTTGGTCGCTAACGGCGGGTGTACTGGCACTCATGCCCCCTCAAGGCGCTAGTATTCCCACGACACCGTTAGCCACACTTGAGCATAAGGAAGTGACGCTTCCCGAGACGCTAAACAAAGCCGGTCGCCCTATGGTGGTAAATCTTTGGGCCAGTTGGTGCCCGCCGTGTCGACGTGAAATGCCCGTATTTGAGCAGGCTCAACAAGCGCGAGACGACGTGACGTTCGTGTTCGTCAATCAAGGCGAGAACCTCAGCACCGTTAACACATTTTTACGACAAGAGTCGCTCACGCTCGATAATGTCTATCTTGATCGAAGCAATGCGCTCGGTAATGACGTAGGCGCTATGGCAATGCCCACCACACTTTATTACAACGCAGATGGCACGCTTGTCGACACCCACTTTGGTGAGCTTTCTCGTGCCACGCTTGATCGCAGTCTTGAGCGTTTCAGCCCCTAACCCACCCACTACGGAGATAGCACACATGTCCGCTTTCGACACCTCTATGTCGCCGCTACGCCTCACATTAACACTTGGGGCAAGTATTGTGCTGGCAACAAGCCTGAATGCGACTGCCGATGAGTGGCCTGCCCCTATTCAAGAGCTCGAACAGCAAGGCCTCAGGATTCATGGTGAATTCGATGCGCCTGACGGACTTACTGGGTATGCCGCTAGCACTCGTGGTCAGACCGTAGCTGCCTACCTTACCTCAGGAGGCGAGCACGCCGTAATCGGTAAGCTGATCAATGCCGAGGCAGAGGACGTTTCAGCCGAGCGGCTAGAGCAACTCGTCAACGGCCCAAGAAACGCCAAGCTGTGGCAAGAAATGGCTGATCAACACTGGACGCGCGATGGTGACGAGGATGCGCCCCGCATTATATACACCTTCAGTGACCCCAACTGTCCTTACTGTCGCCAGCTCTGGGAAGACGCCCAACCCTGGGTTGAAAGCGGCGAGGTTCAGGTTCGTCATCTTATGGTGGGGATTCTCAAAGCGGACAGCCCTGAAAAGGCAGCCGCAATACTAAATGCGGATCATCCTGGCGAAGCGCTAGCTGAGCATTACCGCAGCGGTGCGATGCCAAATATTGAGGGCGGTGAGCAAAGCGAAGAGTGGGTCAGCGACAACACCCAACTAATGCGCGATAGCCAACTCCACGCAACACCCGCGACTTTTTATCAGGATGACAACGGTGACGTACACAGTGTGATGGGAGCACCCTCGCCAGATAAATTGCGTGCCATGATGGGAAGCAATAAGCCCTGAATCGCAACAGGGTTAACTCGACGGCAATTGAAGCGTCACCTTTAGCCCAACATCGTTGCCAGACGCGAACGTCACTCGACCGCCTGCTCGGGTGACAATCGCTTCGACGATCGAAAGACCCAATCCACTGCCTTGAGGATGATCTCCCCGATGAAAGCGCTCCGTCAGGCGGGCGAGTTGTTCAGCATCAATGGTTTTCCCTTGACTGACGATATCGATGACGGCCATTCCCTCTGATTCCTGTGCGGAAATCTCTATCGGCGCACCGAGCGCTCCGTGACGCATCGCATTCTCAAGCAAGTTGCGTAGAACAGTCACCAAAAGCGTCTCCGATAGGGCGACACATACCCGGTTCACGCTTTGGTCATACTGGCATTGGTCATGACTACCGGTTTCTGCCATCGCTGTCGCCAGCGCTTCACCAACAGGCGTAAGATCGGATTGACTACCCCGTGTGATCTCATCGCTTTCCATGCGCGCCAACAACAATAGCTGACCTAGCGTTTTGGTTAGCCGATCTACCCCAGCCTCAGCCTGCTGCATCGCTTCATACTGCCGATGACCCTCGACACGTCGAGCAATTTGTAAATGCGTGCGAATGGCGGTCAGTGGTGTTCGCAGCTCGTGGGCGGCATCGTCGGTAAAGCGCTGCTCCAACTCAAGCATACGTCGCGTTCGTGACAGTAACGTATTGAAGCTATCGATCAGTGGGCGAACTTCACCCGGCAACCCACGGACAGGCAATGCCGAAAGGTCGTCATGGTTCCTTGACAGGAGTCTCCGTTGTAACCTGGAAAGAGGAGCAAGCCCGCGTGTCACTCCCCACCATAGCGCAATAAGACTGCCCACTAGTGCCAGTAGAAACGGGTAGAGCGCGGCACGGCGAACCTGCTGAAGTAGTACTTCCCTCTCATTCAGACGATCGGCCACTGTAATACGTTTGTCGTTATCGACGAGCGTGTAGACACGCCAGCGTTGCCCGTTGTGCTCGCGATAACGATACCCTTCGGTCTCCACGGCTAGCACATCGTTCATCTCAGGGTGCGTACCCGCCACCACTTGACCCCGAAGCGATGATACCCGACAAGCAATGCCGTCCAGCGAGGGAATTGTTGAGGTTTTATCCTCTTCACCGTTCCAGGACGTTGCAGGCACGCGATCCAACAAACCAGACACCATCCGGGCCGATTGCGCCAGACGTTGGTCAAGTGAATGCTCAAGTTGGGTCGACAGGTCACGCATTGACCATGCTGCCGTAATACCCCACAGCAGTATAAGCGTAATACCAAGCGTGGCCACAAGGCGTAAGCGCAGATTCATGGGGTCGCTGCGCTGTTGTATTTACCCAATCGATAACCCACACCTCGCACGGTTTCGATCACGTTGCGCCCCAGTTTGCGACGCAGTTGGTAGATGTGCACATTAAGTGCATTGCTTTCGATCTCATCATCAATACCGTAAAGACAGTCCTTCAATTGATCAGCGCTCAGAATTCGCCCGCGAGCGCGAATCAGGGCTTCGAGCAGCATCAGCTCACGTCGCAACAGTACAACCGGTTCTCCATCAAGCGTAACGCTTCGCGTGATGGGATCTAATGCGAGGCTACCGTGACGAATAGCGTGATCCACTTGCCCCGCCGTCCGCCGCAGAAGGGAATGAAGCCTGGCCGTTAACTCGTCAAGATCAAACGGCTTGACCAAATAATCGTCGGCACCGCCCTGAAGGCCCTCGACGCGGCTCGCCACGGCATCTCGCGCCGTTAGCATCAAAACAGGTGTCGCAACGTGCTCACGACGCCATTGCTGCAACAACGTTAACCCATCACCATCAGGCAAACGGCGGTCGAGAATGACAGCATCATAGTTAATCGTGGCCAATGCACCCTTCGCAGCACCGAGTGTAGTAACGGTATCAACCACAAAATCGCTCAGTGCCAATCCTGCTTCGACGCCAGCTGCTACCGGCGCGTCATCCTCAACCAGTAATACCCGCATGCGTCCTCCTCAAGGGCATCAAAAGGGCTTTATAAGCAGTATGCCATGCTGAGATGAAGGCAATATGAGACAGGCTCAGTCTTTCAGCAGCAAGAACGAAGCCGTTCAAGCTATGGTCTAAGCGGCATAATTCATTGCTCAGAGCCACCATTATCCACGCTTCATGTGCAGTTAATGTTCATCGTGCCAAATGAGTTTTTGGTCGTATATTGAGTAGCGCTTCGTATGAACTCTTGCTTTGTTAATCCGCCATGCCGCCAGTCTCTGCTTCGCTATGCACTCATCATTGCACTGTGGCTTATTTCATATTCGGTATTTGGCGAGGCATCACTGCCACAAGGACATTACCTGTTGCCTGAAACCGGCAACATCGTGGGCGAGCCTTATACCGCCACCGTAGAGGACGAAGAGGACACCCTGCTTGATATTGCTCATGCACACGGTGTCGGCTACGAGGAAATTCGGCGAGCTAATCCTGACACCAGTCTTTGGGTTCCCGGTAAAGGAACGCCGGTTCAGATTCCGGCGCAGCACATACTGCCGGATGTAGAGCGTACAGGGGTGGTCATCAATATCGCGGAACTGCGACTTTACTACTACCCCGAGGTGAAAGATGGAGAGGCACCTCGCGTTGAGACCTACCCCATTGGCATCGGCCGCGATGGCTTCGATACACCATTGGGGATTACCAAAACCACCATGCGCCTTGAAGATCCCGCCTGGTATCCTCCCGAATCCGTTCGTCAGGAAGCGGCTGAACGCGGCGACCCACCGCCCGACGTCGTTCCCCCAGGACCCGATAATCCGCTCGGTCAGCACGCTATTCTATTGGATATTCCTGGCTATTTAATCCACGGCACTAACCAACCAGATGGCATTGGTATGCGCGCCAGTCGAGGTTGTATACGTATGCACCCCGACGATATTAAAGCCGTATTTGATCAAATACCCACCGGTACTCAGGTCAATATAATCGATGAGCCGATTAAGCTTGGCTGGGACGCCGATCAATTGCCTTACGTGCAGGCATTTACTTCGCCCGATGACAAGGATGCGGGAATTAAGTCACTGCTTGATATTATAAGTAATACAGAGAAACTAACGGATAAAGAGCGCTCAAGCATTAATTATGAGCTGATGCAGAACACGCTTAAACGGGGCAACGCCCGTATAGAGCCTCTAATCTAATCAACATATTAGGGAACAGAGAACCGCCGTTCAATGCTGATGGAGCTAACACTGCAGAGCGAAGCACTTCTCAAAACCGTAGACCCTGCCATCGTAGAGGTGCAAGCAAATAATGCTATGTGAATCACCCCGGGTTTCGTAGGCATCTCCGGGGCTTATACTGGACTGCCCTGTGTTCTCCGGACACTTCTAGCCCATTATTCAAGCATTGAAGCCGAGTTGGCCACTGAAAACGCCCGACTTAAACGCCAGCTCCCGGAGCAGACAGAGGAGCTAGCCATCTTAAAAAAGCGGCCAACTACTCCGCGAAGACTAAAAATAGCGCGTTACCGCTTCATGCATAAGCAAAGTCACCGGTTTGCGGTCCTGCGGATGGCGATTGTGCTCGGCGTGTCGCGAAGAGGGTTTTACCGCTGGGCAGCAGATGCACCACAACCCCAGCCTTACCGCTCAGTCTCGGCAACGACTGAACTAAAACTCAGCGAGCAGCGCTATAGTGTTCGTCGCGTTCAGGCCGAACTGGCATCTCAGGGCGAGCGTTATGACGTTAAAACGATTGGAGCTATTATGCAGCGCCAGTCTCTGGTGCCGAAGGCGGCACGCAAATTCAAAGTCACCGTCGACAGCAATCACGGCTTGCCTGTATCGCTCAATCTGCTGGAGCAGAACCGAGAGAGGTAGTCTTTACTCCTGGTCGGAGTGCGGCAAGGCCTGTGCGGCCCATGACTTTGCCGACAAGACCTGGCGGCATCTAATTTTCTTCCAGCACTTCCATACTTAACGGTTGCTGAGGAGATCCATTATGGGTCGTCAATCCTTCCGTTCTCCTCGTGGACGGGACAAGTCGTCCACCCTGATGCCACAGCAATAGACATTGGTTCACGTTCCCATGTTGTGGCGATCCCAGCTGACCGGAACCGGCAACCAGTTCGACGTTTTGATACATTCACAAGCGATTTGCGTTGGTTAGCCGAGTGGATATCGGAAGCGGGAATAATGACCATCCCGATGGAATCTACCGGCGTGTACTGTATTCTTGTTTACGAGTTCTTGGAAGAACGCGGGTCTGAAGTGTTGTCAACGCCAATGAAGGGAAGAAAGTCCTAGGGCGCAAGACAGATATCAACGATACTCAGTGACTACAAAGCTTGCATACCTATGGCCTACTTCGCGGCAGTTTTCGTCCGACTCAAGAGCTTGCGAGCGTTACTATGCCAAAGGAAACGTTAGCGTGAGCGATAACAGAAACTGAAAAGCTCCGAGCCGCCAATTCCAAGCCGCGAGGTAGATTATGAATGAATTTATGCTGGCATCCATGCTGATGAGCTTAGCCATCGTGTCCCTGTGCATGATTTGGAGCCAACATCGTGAGCATCACGGCAAGTCGTCACTTTCTGATCTCGCCCTCTCTTGGCTCTTGAATCGTCTCTCGTGATAATTGGCGAGTACATCGTTAGTAGCCGCCATTGCTCGTTATGATTTTAGGCAGCAGAATTTCGTAGCATGGTGGCGACTATGGAATCGCATACTTCCCTGCCACGAATCTCTATCCACAACGTTTCTATAAATAGCCACACATCAAAACGTTACTGCGGATTCAGCTCATTACTGGATGGGGTTGCCAGCTCGTCAGCATGTGCCCGGTGTGGCGTGAGCCCTCGCAATAGGTCGGACTCAGAAAAAGGAAGCCTCAGCTTGCGCTGTTTCATATCGGTCAATTTCATCCTTGTCTACCTCCTATCCCTTCCAAATTTTGATCGTGGTTTTTCCAGCATACGCTTACGTCAGCGCGCCATACAGCGAAATCCCGCTTGCCTATGGGGGCATTTCACTAGACATGACGGCTACTTTCGTGGGCTAAATGTTTCAACATCAAACACCTCGGGACGATCTAGAAGAAAATCGGCGTCAGCCTTGGAAAGCTCAGGAAATGACGCCTACGACGGACAGACGGGACGCAACATAATGGTGTCCCTAATCTGCGAAATTTCGAGTTCGCGAATACCGTCATAGGCCATTTCACTAGGTAAGCAGGTCGCCTGTTGCTTGCCGTGTTTAAAAATAGGCACTGTCGTCATAAAGGCCTTCTTCGCATGCTCGATAGCTTAGTGTCGCAGGCAATATTGCCACACGCCATGGATGACTTTCGCAAACGTGTTTTAGGCGTTTAACCGTAAATTGGCCCCCGCTTATTTATTAACATGTCGATCCCCCCGTTCACCCAGCACGCAGTAGAACCACGCCGAGGCGCAGCACAGACCATCACCTTGGATAACGGGTCGGAATTCGCCGAACATCGACAGGTTGCCAAGGCCGTCTCGGCCAAGATCTATTTTTGTGAGCCGTACCGCTCATGCCAGCGTGGCACCAATGAAAATACTAATGGCCTGATTCGCCAATATTTCCCGAAAGGGACTGATTTCAGAAGTGTGTCTGACACAGAGCTACGAAGGGTAGTCAATAAGCTAAACGATAGACCAAAAAACGGCTGGGATACCGAACCCCAGCCCAGGTGTTCTTAGGTGAATACTTGGGAGCACTAGAAACCGCGGGTGCTGCACTTATTAGTTGATTTCAGGACTATTGATTTGGATAAGGATCTTCTGGCGCATCGCCTTGTCCTGACAATATCTTCCAACATTTTTTAGGATGGGGCTTACTTGAATAATCGGGGCATGGTGGTAGTGAAGTTTTCGATTGATTAGAATATTCGCGCCCGCAGTCTGCACATTGATATGTTCCTGCAGACACATCACTGCCATAAGGCACACAATCTTTCTTTTCTTCGTTTAGCAAATTTGAATTTTTCATGGGCTTTCTCAATTTATTTTTAAGAGCTAAAATGTCCACAAAAAGCAGAGCAAGGGGCAAGCGTCCGGCGTTAATTGCTTTGTATAGCGAGTGCTAGCTTGTATGACATGCATTAGCGCAATAGTAGCAACCGTTGATTCTATTGTTCGGCCAGCGCCGCTTGGCCTCAGCAACAGCCTCATGACATGAACCGTGATAACCCAGATCTATTTGATTCTCAGGATTCGGCATATATGAGCAACCCGTGGTCGCATTATGAACCTCATGATCCCCATTGGCCTGCTGATTCTGGTTAATAATGAATTTTGGCATTTTCATCTCCTGGTTGCTGACGATACCACCGTCATAACAGCTTATTGGTGTGCATGTGTTTTTCCTGGAACCACCATCCTGACCTTACACCTGTAAGATATGGAAATAAAACTCGCCTGCGCGATGAGCCTTACCAGATAGATGCGCAAGTGCAAGACCATTATCACCAGCATTTGCAAGGATTCTAATAAGCAATTGATTCTCAACAAATTAAAGAGCCCTATTTGACAATGCAAGCATTTCTATTAAAAACCCTGCCAGGAAATTGCATCGAGAGCTAAATCAGCAAATGACCGCTCAGGGGTGCTATCGGCCTAACCGTGGCTCGGCGTTCTATTCACTGGATTTAGAAGGGAGCAGCATGCGCATTGATAGCCACTCCCACGGTATGCCGACATTGGCTTATGAGCGCTCTTCTACGATCCAGTTAACCACTTCCTCGTTGCCATATTTCGCTTTCCATTCTTGAATAACTTTGTGGTTTCCCCCTCGTGTTTCGACCACCTCGCCCGTATGGGGATTTTTGTAGACCTTTAACGCACGCTTTTTACGACCACTTGTACCGCTGCTGGCTCCTTTGGCTGGCGCATTACGGTATGAGGGTTCAAGAATCTCACACACATCACGTGCTTTTTTCCCGTGCTCAGCCATCAAAGCTTGTAATTTTTCTTTGAATTCAAGTTCTTTCTTGAGCTCGCTATTGCTCTCCAGAGCTTGCAGTTCCTCCTGCAACTGTTTAAGCATCTGTTCTTTTTTGATGTAATCGTTTAGCACTGAGGCCATTTAATTCACTCCACTTTTAAATTTAATTACTAATTATCAAGGGTGATCTTTATGATATCAACCCAATTTCTTTCAATCGCCTATTTTTAGATGCTTAGCTAACCAGTTAAGCTGAAAAATTGCTTTACGACATTATGTGCGCTTTATTGATTTACATGTCGGCCACGCCCCTTACCTAGCACACAACACCAGCGTTCCTCATATCGAGCACTGCCTCACTGCGTTCCTCCTAGGGCTTTTAGCTTGTAGAAGTGATGCAAATTGCCAGAGTCTGTCTCTACGAGCCGAATGAATAGGCCTCGGTCAGTTGAAAGAGTACTGATCACTTGCTTGATAACGCGACCAAGCAAACCGTCCCTGACAGTTCTGATGAAAGCGACAGGATCGGTTTACACATCCTGCGGTAGGCAGATCTCAGCCACAATTCCGTTACTACCAGTGCCGTCCTTCTCAGCGATTTCCATCGTGGCTTCCTGAAATGCACCACCCTTGCACAGCGCCAACGGCATGTAACATATGATATTGGTTAGCTGGTGTTGGGCGGCTTATGTACTATAACCCAGTGCTAATAACCTTCAGTCTATACATGATTTAGGGTGCTAGCATCGTTGAAACTCGTGCCGAATGTTAACCGGAGGTAACAATGAGAACACCGGACGAATTAGGCCAACAGATTTTCGCGTTTCGAGCCTTCGACCTACGTGACCGGTTTCCTCAGCCACTGGAAACGTTCCGTGAAGCACTTGAGTGTTTACAAAGCGATGACGCTTATATGGCGGCTATGAGTGGGGAGATAGTGGCATATCTTAGGGGAGGGGTCGCACTCAATATACCTGTTGACTTTTTTCTGCACCGTTCCGGAAATAGCGTTATCCTCGTAGCTCCAGAAGAAAATAATGCCGTCTGTGATGCAGTCGATGCATGGCTTCAAGAGGCGCTGATCGTAACCGACAACCATACACCTCACCCAAAAGCATCTACGAATCGGCCTTACCGACTAGAGCTACTGCTTGATCAGTGCGATATAAATGTTGAGGAATCAGATGACATATCCACTTGGCGTAATATCCCCGAAGTAGGCAGGGAACAGACAGATGCAGATGCTGTGTCCCAAAAGCCACCAAAAAAAGGGGCCTGATATCCATCGCTCTTCATCTTGTGTGAACCATCAACAGAGGCTAGACATCATGACGCAACCCCATGAACAGCGTAAGGATAAGCACACTCTTCCTTTTTCTGAAGCCGAGCTAGTAGCCAGGCTACTGCCCACGCTGATGCACTAGCTCCCCCTTCTCCCGAAGAGCTTGAGCATCTGGGCAGTCCGGCTGATGGCGAGACGTCTAGATTGAAACTCGTCTCAACCACACTGCTATGGAAATATGATAAATTTATAGATAGCTGAAGCGATCGGCGACAAGCATAGGGCGGTTGTCAGCTTGGAAACTTTGACCTTACAACTTCGATGCCCCCATTGGTAATGGGGCTTGCAAATGAGCAATGCGAGTCATGAAGCGCTCCCTAAACAACGAAGAGGAGTCCATATATGCTGTCTTTACCCTCTGATGTTTTGGCTATCCTTCTCCCTATCGGCATTCTGATCGCCGCCCTACTGCTGTTTGGATCAGGGCTCGCCTGGGCTCTCTACCGTGATGGTCACAACGAAAGACAAAATCAAGAAGACTTGACGCGGGAAGTATTAGACCTTATCGAACCTTGGGCGGGCTCTAGAACCGCTGCCTGGGCTTGGTGTCAAACATATGCGATTCCTGCATTGGGGGGCCTGACAGCCGAGCAGTTGATGATGCAAGGCAGAGCTCACGATTTGATGGCTTACCTCGCCCATGTTCGCGAGGGCGGGTATGCGTAAACTGACGCTTATTTTCACCTTATATTGAAGGTTCATCCGGGATTAGAGGTTGGAGGTGCTCACTTCTACAATAGGCCCACTATGTAGAACCCATGACAGGGTTTCCTATGCCAATCCGACATTCCGGACCGTCACGCTAATTTCCAGTGTCATCAAAAAAATTTCCAGCAAGGCAATATCAGATCGGGGACCTGGAATCCGCCTCTGAGTCACCTACCTCTTCTTAGCCCTAGTCAACGATAAATAAATGACCAATAACAAACTGCTCTTATTACTCCGGTTAACCAGCTTTACCATTAGGGATAAATAATTGACTTCACTTACCCTTCCCCGCTACTACTAAAACAATGCTAAAAAATTTTAAAAAAAAACACTAGCCATCTTAGGATAAGTTAATATAAAATATCTACACAATACATCTAATGTTTAATAAATTTAATGGCAATACATATATCAAAACCGGGGAGACGTCGTGAAACCACTAAAAGACAATCAAATATTCATCCTTGCTGCCAACTCTGCCGCCATTAAAAACGTGTATGACGAATACATGGAATATGATGAAGACAAAATCAATGACCCTGCTATAAAAAAGCTTGCCAGCTACATTTCTTCAACTATCAACAACGAAATCGGGACAGAATATGACACATCCATTCAACATGATTATGTCATATTCACAAAAGAGCACACGCCCAAAAACGCAGGCATAGTTTTCTATTTAGAAGCCACACTGGATAAAAAAATCGCATTAGAAATAATTCAAAAAGCACGTTCACTAGCTATTTATATTGTTCAAAAGATGCTTCCCGACGGGGACCTTTTCCAAGAGCAGCAAGCCGTATCTTGGATAGGTAGGGAAACAGCTCAGAAATTAGAAGAACGACAAGAGCTCTTTTTAACCAAATGGAGCAGCTCTAAAATCGCTGATGGATTTAGCCTTCTCGACACTCCAGAGAGCGATCCATTACTATGCGTCAACAATGAGTTTATTAAACCTGAAAAACAGACTTCAACGTCGACTACAACTGACGGAGCTGGTTTAGCCGATGGGTATTCATATAGCCGGAATGAAATATACATATTATTAATACAAGAAAATTCAACAAAAACCGGAGGCATCCGAAAATTCAAAGTTGCCCACCCCGACCTGCTTTCGACTATTAGCGAAGCAGCTTTTAAACGCCTACCTGTTCGGTTCACAGCAAGAAAAACAACCGAGACCAAGAGTCAAAAATCATCGTATACGCTCAAAACGCTGGAAATAGATAGAACGTTATTGGATACTGAAGGGTTTAAACTTATCCAATAAAATCGTACTGGATCTAGTTGCCAGTAGACACTTTAATTCGAAGAAAAAGATTGAGAATTTCCAATTTTTAGCAACAAACGAGCCAACCGTTTTCCGAAAAACATGTACATTGCCCAAAAAATAGGGGGCTGGCAATCAGAGGTAATAAATTCACTGGCAGGAGAGGTTAAGGTTTCATCAAACGACCACTTATAAATTAGCCAAGGAGGCAAAAACCTTAGGAGCGAAAAATAGCTTGTAATAAGGCCACAGCACCGAGCTGGCATCAATGCCAAGACTATGATGGCATATAACCTTGTTCAAAAGACTAAAAATTGAGATCAGACTGAATACTGGCAGCACTAAAAGGCCAAACGCCAGCCCCAAAAGACAGCGTTAAGAGAATCCCGCTGCGTCCTCAATCGATAAAAATACTTTATCAACAGCAATACTTAGGCTGATATCTTTATACGAAACTATTCGATATGTAAGTCACTAACGTCTCGACCACCCTCTGCCTAGTCCAGGCTTGGCGCCAATAGAAAACTTTCAATATTCATTTTCTTGATATCTTCAGCATTCTTCAAGTGCAGTAAAACGTGATGGCCTTTCAGGTCCGCATCAACCGTCGAGTCAACATTCCAACTATTGAGAAGATAACCTACTTGGGCTTTTTTAACCTCTTTTAAGAGGACGCCACCCTGCATTCTGAATTCTTCTTCTACTGCTCTCTGTTTATTCCTAGGTAACCGCGGATGAGGCTGGATGATTAACTCGACTTGTTCCATCCACTCAGCGTCCTCATCAATGCTTTCATTTTTCTCAAAGATTTCTTGGTACAATAGCTCAATGGATAACACGCGATTAATCACAAAATCCGAGAATTTTTTTCTTTTCCTGTCATAGGCACGGACGTGCCATCTCAACCCATTATTCATTAACGAATGCGGGCAGATTATTCGGGTTGAAGATCCACTCGATGTCGAAACATACTCGATTTCAACTGGCCTAGACAACGAAATGGCCCGTGAGAATGTAGCAGTAATATCTAGGTCGGGTTTTTCAAGGGCTATGCTGTAAGCGCAGCGAAAAACCTCACGGCTCTCCATAACGTCACCGAAACCACTTGTTAGCGTGGAGAGGCACTTCTCTGCAGAGAGAGGCAGTAAGCACTGGAATTGGTTGGTCGCTACGTAATGCTTCTGTCTTGGGTCATACACTATGTTAACTGGCGCTTCATCGATGTAGGTGCCCAAGTCGCGGGTAGCTGCCGCCGAGCTCACACCAAACCTGGACATAATGTCTTTCCGAGTGACCTTTCCAGTAAAGTAAACCAGAAATTCGATGTGAGCCAACCTTTCCAGCTGTTGACCTGAGACTCCTTCAAATGGCGTCCTCCTCATATCCTCTCTCCCCGATATACGTAAAGCCGAGCGGCCTGCTTTCCCACTTGGTTGAATATAGGATGCGCAAGGCCAGCCATCAAATCATTTTGATGATGATAGTCGCATTGACTGTATGCATCATTTTGATTACCATAATTGGCGTGCACTAAAAAACCCGAACAACAATGTGCTGATCGGGTTTGATAGCGCACTTCCACCGCCATTGGCAGTAGATTGCAGCTTTGACCGGCGAGAATTCTACTGCTCCATGGCGAACTTGTAAACGACTGGTTTAGAGAGGTATACAGTCATGGCAGTCAATCGTCCATATGGCGACAATAAGCGAGTAGGCGCAGTGCGCCAACGATCTCAAACTCAGATGAGCTCTGGCAGATGGGTAAAGCGTGATGCAGAGACAGGACGTTTCATGGATGTGAAATCCGATGATCTTCCGTTTAAAGGCGTTCGAAAGGAGGCTCGTTGATATGTCAGCTAAGTACCAAATTTTCCGCAGTGATCGCAGCGCAGAGTACTATTTCCGCCTTAAAGCGGGAAACGGGGAAATCATTCTGCAAAGCGAGGGATATCAGAACAAAACTGGTGCCCAGAACGGTGTCGGATCGGTTCGACAGCATAGTCCAGATGACCGGTTTTACGATCGAAAGACATCGACTAATGGAAGCCCTTATTTTGCTCTCAAGGCCTCTAATGGCCAAATTATTGGGGTAAGTCAGATGTACTCCTCTGCGGGTGCAAGGGATGCAGGGATCTCGTCTGTTAAGACGAACGGGCCTTCAGCACCAGAGGAAGACTTGACCTAGGCCGTTCCAACCAATAAGGAGTGATTGTTGATACCGCCTTGCTCATAAGGCGGTATTTTTTTGTGCGTCATTCCCAATCCCCACCTATGCACGTTCGCGGTATCTCGGTGGCAAGATGCAAGCGTAGCCACCTTGAAGGTAACTGGCCTTGTCGCTTTCAAGCAGACTTTAGATCGTTGCGCTGGCCTAGCCCTTACAGAGAATGTAACCGTAAACCATTTTTGCGATTGTGCTGAACTATACATAACGGACTGCAATACAAGCTTGCTTTGCCTGTATGCCGCTGGTTTTGTAGGAGGAAGGCATATTGCCAGCAGAATCAATACGTACCACAAGCAATACGGATGAAGCATTTCGTAATCCGGCAATCTAGCGCGATTCCGGCATGTTCAGCACAGCCGTATCACTAAAAAGCCAACTTCAAAAGCTCGTAGTCAAGTTGAGCTAACAGCGCCTTATGGCCGCTAATACCAAAATGCTCATTCATGCGATCGGCACCAACTGGCTTGAGTAAATAAGGCAGTGGATCGCTAACAATCTCCCAGCGCAGGAGAAGATAGTCCACCGAACAGGCCACATGCCAAGACTGCAACGGCGAGTTCATGGCTATTGCGCACAGTGCCAACCGGCGACCTTTTGAGGCGAAGGGCGGCGTATTGTTGACGACGGTCCAAGACACCCTCTACCACGATGGGAAACGGGTCGAGCTGGAAGCCATCGATTTCGTCGTCTGCATGCAAACCATTATCTTTCAATGCATAAACCATCTCGTCTGGCATATTCCTTGACACCACTTGTACATTTTGCTTTGGCACCCCAAAAAGTGCCAATACCTTCATAAAGAACCGCAGGTGAGTCTCGTGGCTCATTAATAGCTGGCGATTTTTGCTAATTAAAAAAGGCAATTCATTGAGGCCCATACACTCGCCTTTAACGGCCAAATCACTTTCCTTTATCTTCTCAATATGCTCAAAGAAGCGACGCCATGCTTTTTCGCCCAGGCTTCTCAAGAAGATATATGGATAGGTTTCGCCATTGACCCACCTATCATTATTGTTTTTCACCTTGAACCGCATATGTGACTCAGCTTGCCGAACGCCTTTTGCGATCGTCTCAATGTTTTCTGGGCTGATATTGACCCGCTGACCAGCACGCTCATAGCTCATGCCCAACCCGACAAACCGCAGCATTTTCCATAAGGCCGTGAAGGTCAACTCAGCATAGGGCACGGTGATATCGACCTGCTCAAGCGCCGGGGCTTTAAGTCGTCGCAGGTTGCCCGTGTGTAGAACACCGGCAATTTTCCTTGCCCGTTGATGACAAACGGGCGTTAGTTGATCCGCCCAATCGAATAAACAATGACTGTAATTCAACAAACCAATACGCGGGTGCCGATGCCCCATCAGCCTCGCCGACGCCATGCCGCTGCGACGCGATACCGTGTGATTAGCTCCTAATACTTGTTGGCGTATCGCTCGCGCATCGACACCCTTACATATCGATTGGGTTAGCGCTGTGTTAATACCGAATAGAGCCGGTGCCAAGGTGTTATAAAAGGCGTGGCGACAATGGTGCAGTGTTAGCCCGTCACTTGATGTCCCCTGGCGAAGCAACTGTATTAACACCGGACTGACCTGCCGCGACCAAGAGATGAGCCGTGCCTGGCTTTCATAAAGCTCACACAAGATTGGCCGTTTTACGTCATTACCTGCCAATGAGGTAAAACGACTGAACACCTGTTCGATGATATTTTCTTCGCTACCATCCAGCGCAAAAAGCAGAGGCACGGCACGTCGGCTCGAATCGCTTTTCAGCTTACGCTGGGCATTGTCGCGAATCAGGACCCAGCGGGTGTTTTGATGCTCACACCAATCACTGCGTTGCAAGCCAATGGCCTCCTGCGCCCGCAGACCAAACCGAAAGGTGAGCAGCAGCACAAATCCCAGTAGCAGGAACGTTTCATCGCTGTGGTGTCTCCATTTCGCAAGTAGCACTGACTGGCACGCAAGATACTCACTTTGTACTAGCATGCCTGGGCGCACGCTGCGCCGATCGTCCGAGACTGATAGCTCCTGCCAGTCAGGGCTCGCCACCCCTAACGTTTCAGCCCAGGCATGAAAATCGCGCAGTCGGTGGCTAAAATATGTCACGTCTTGCGACGCCAACTCGACGAATGTCAACATCTTGGCATACAGCGCTGTCACCTCCTCTTCGTCGTGATCGACTAGGTTTGTCTGGTAGCCGAACTCGGCAAATGCCGTCTTTAATGACGAGAAATAGCGCGTTAACGAGCTTTGCGCATAGTCGTTTTGCTTCCCGACTTTGCCTCGCCGCATTAGAAAGCTTATCCACCGAACTAACAGCATTACGCAGGCGCTCACCTCTCCTTCGTATCGGTTGGTTAGCTTATCGAGCTGTGAGGCCGTCCGCCGCGATTGGCGCTTTGTATATCCTTTTAGAACCTCCAGTACTTCTGTATAAAGACGATTCGCACTTTTTTGCTGCTCGACTTTACTCATATCCCGCCAACTAGGCGTCACACCGGTCGATAAATTCACCTCCATATCGTGTTGGGTATCATGGGGGGTAGGGAACGCAAACCTATTCCCATCACGAATGCGCAGCTCATCGACTAGCGGCAGGCTTGTAGAAGGGACGCGGCCTGCTAACGCACCTGAGACCAAACCGGGCAGCGTCAGTAAATTAGCTTGGCACATCAGCTCACTCAGCGTGGTCAATACCGTTTGAACACTTGCCTCCGGTAACGTTGGCTGGTGTGCTTTCAGTGCTTCTGGGGGAGAGGTGATATTACCTGGGAGCTTGACTTGGCTGAGGTCGACCTCTTTTTGAAGGCCTTGACCGGCCGCCAACAAAGACGCGGTTTTATAGCTAACCCGGTGACGCTGAGCGGGGGCACGGTAGTCCGCCATGTCCAGGCTTTCACTATACTCGAGCAAATAGTCCCGTTGATGCTGGATGAGTCGATAGTTACGCCCTTGAGCCACATCAAGCAGCATGCGTGGGTAGCTGATGCGTTTTTCCAAGCATAGCAACAGGGCGCCGACGCTCAGCGCGCCGAGTTTGGAAAACTGTGCTTTAAGTCCTGTTTTGCGAAGATTCTCTGCCCACTGCTCAAAGCTCGGTAGTAACGAAACGGCCTTGACGGCTAGCGCCGTGATGAGTGATTTCTCTGCAGCGGCTTCAGCGACGCGTTTGTTTATCGAATATTGATATCGGCTGCCTTCCTCTTCCAAGCGCCGTAACAAAACCGATAAACGAAGTGACGCATACGGGTGGATGACGGAATTATTTCGATGCAACATCCGCTGGACCAACGTATCAACGTCTGCTTGTTGGATATCTGACAGGGGTCCACCCCCCAAGTAAACGTCAATATCCTTACTGGCCCCCTCGTGTTCTCGCTTGATAGTGCGGCGGCGCTCTTTTTCTCGCAGGCGTTGCCCGAAGGGCCGCGGCACTGGTGCTTTTTGAGCTTCACCAACACCCCTCAGGCATTGAACAGAGACCCCAGGTAATATCGTCGGCGCAGTTGGCGGTAAGAAGCCCAGGCCATCAAAAGCAGTATCGACCTCGCGAGCATAGGCGTCTGCATCATGTTGCCAGCAGCGCGGCGAGAAATCCCCATAGCTAGCCACGCTTCGCTCCGCATGTCCCATCCAACCATCTACTACCTCTGCGGGCACGCCTAAGTAACGTAATTGTTGGGCATAGCGATGACGAAACACATTGCTGGGCAGTGGCCATTGAAATAAGGGAACACTGGGTAAATCCATGGTCGACGTGGAATGCCATGACAAGCTCTCATCGAGCAAGAAGAAAAACGGAAGGGTCGATAGGCCGTCGCCTGCCAACACTTTGTATACTGCCTCGGCCAGCATCGGGTTCACATCATCCAAGGCTATCGCTAGCGACTGCAAGTGCGAAATATAGCAATGCACGAGTTCGACGGCCTGATGGGGTAATGGCACGACACGGCTGCTTCGACGTCCCTGGTCCATTTTGTCGTTCAGGTACAAACAGCGTGCTGAGAGATTAAAATGCTGCAGGGATTCGAACGGGTCCCGAAGAAACCGACCGCCTGTTGCAGCGTAGAGCCCCATTACACAGTATTGAGCCAGCGCATTATGGTAGTGGACGAGCCCTGCTTCGGCGCTCTTTTCAACCACGCTCCTCGCTTGCGCTATCTCGTCACGCAATAACGACGTTATTGGCGAAAGTCGGCTACCGATAAGATTGACGCTTGGCGGGAAAGGGGCAGACGCGGCCAGGCCAAGAGACAACCCTTTTTCGATCGCAGTGATATCCCATGTTGCATAGCTGGAAGCCCCAGGCAACCCTGCATTGGGGTGGGCACTTAGCAGTCGCGCCAAATGCGGATCTTGAGTGCGATCAAACACAACCTGACCCCAAACATGTGCCAGCTTAGCACTCGTAACGCGTGGGAAATGTGATTGTGCCTGCTGGTAAAACCAGCGCTCCAGCGGGATAGCACCTTCCCATAGGTTGCGTAGCATAATCGGCGAGGTATTTTGTTGACTCGCCCTCTGCTGGAGAACACTGGCTACTTGGGTGGGCAACTCAATGGAGAGTACCTCTTCTAGCGGATAGATATATACCAGCGATTCCCCTCTGCCCTGCCACGCATTCGCCCGCCGAGGAGATGTTCGAGCGATAGAGGAAAAATCTTGTGCCAATGTCCATTCGTCGCCCGGGGTATCATCGATTCGAAATTGCTCGGCGAAATAAAGGGTGCGCGAAAACCGAACTGACAGCCACACCATTACGGCACCCAATTGGTCTACGGAATCAAGAGAGAATAAACCCTGGTCTATCCAGTCCAGCAGAACCTCTTGTTCAGGCGGTAACAGCTTTTCCCAACTCCACGGCAAAAAATGCGACGCTTCCGCCGTTTGCACAAAATAGCTACGGCTCGCCAACTGCTGCTCAGCATTACTCTCTGAAGGATCCACCGTGGCAACATAGGTGCCTTCATCTTCTTCTGGATCGAGATCCGCCCTTGCCTCGTGTCGATAGGCATAAAACTGGTACTGGGTGTCTTCTCCCTCTTCATTAACATGATGGACCACCGAGACGGCAGGCGGCACAAACCGCTCAATACGCAATAACGGTGCCGTCGCTTCATTATTTATAGGCGCTACTTCGCCACGGGCAATACGGGTAACGGAATTAAAGAAACGATTAACCGCTCGGTTATTAGAGTAATCCAGGCGTATTTCATTGATAGCAAAAATGAGCGCATCGTTAACACGTTCCAACGTCGGCTCGTGCTCCCCGACAAAGCTTCGACACCGCCGCAAGAGCGCATCTATCATCTGCCACTTTTCATCGTAGGGCCCGATCGTAATAAATCGTGCCGCGTCGCTTATATGGCGGTCCGCGATACATTTTTGGTGCGCAATACGATGCAGCGCATGAACGACCAGCCACAAACGCAGCAGGCGACGCCAAAACAAGAGCGCGTCGTTACTTGCTTGAGCCTGGGGGTTGGTGATCATCGTGATCAAGAAGGTTTTGTTTGTGACTCCACCTTCCTGAAACTGGCGTTTATTCTGCTCCACATCACCAGCATGCGCCTCTACAGGATATTCCCGTGAGATTTGATGGTCAGCATTAAAACGATCGACAAACCGTTGCAGCTCATCGACAAGCGGATCACCTGCCCAGGAAGCGAGAATCTCGATAGACTCGGGGTGTGAGCACTCTCGAACTAGATTGGCGATAGCATCATTACGGGGACTCAAGCCAAGGGCGTGATAAATAACCTGCAGCACATCCAGCAAGTCCTCATCATTCGACCACGCAACCAGCTTTCGAAACCGCTTCCCGAGACTGACGGTCACTGCCTCAAGCTGCTCATTGTGACAATTTCCTACGACCTCTTGTGACATTAATGTCCCTCACGTCCAGAAGCGGCATTTGCCGAAAACCGCTCTATCATAAGGTTTAAAGCCATTTTTTGCCATTTAAGGACAAAATAAATGTCCTTATATCATCAGTCTCATAACCGTCATCGGTTCAAATCCGGTCCCCGCTACCAATATTAAAAAAGCCAGATCAGTTACTTACTGATCTGGCTTTTTGCGTTTACTCACTCCCCCTCTTCGCACCTCCCCAAGACTACGCCACCGCACACCGTTATGCCGAGCGCATCACGCCGACGCTCGACATCGAATACCCTTACCGAAAAACCAAAGCACAGCCCCTAGCAAGCCACATGAGCAACTTAACGGGCGGGCTCAAGCAATTCAGCGGTACATCCCCAAGCCCCAAAATTAGCGACGAGACTCTCACAGGGCGGTCACACGCCTGTTTTTTTCTTGTCACGGGAAATAGAAACGATATTTTGCGGCTCTCCCTTTACAAAAAACGCATGAATATTAGCAATCGACCCATTAAGAAAACGCGAAAAGGTCTCTTCGGTCTTCCATGCCATATGCGGCGTTGTCATGACATTATCCAATGCCGCAAAGGCATTATGCTGGGGTAGCGGCTCCTCGCAGAAAACATCAAGCCCCGCCCCACCAATCTTCTTACGCTGCAAAGCAGCAATGAGCGCCGCTTCGTCAATAATGGGCCCGCGTGATGTATTGACCAGAATCGCATCAGGCTTCATTAGCTCAAAATGCTCCGTCGTCAGTAACCCTTCCGTTTCAGGCACAAGCCTTACATGGATACTAACGGCGTCCGCTTGGGTGAGCAGGCTTTCTAATGACACGTACTCTACTCCCACCTGAGCGGCTCGCTCCCGGGTCAGCCTGGGGCCCCATGCAATGACTCGCATACCAAAGGCCTGTGCCATTCTCGCCACGGCACAACCAATCTTGCCCAGACCAATCAGTCCAATGGTTTTACCGCTCAAGTTACTGGTAACAATCGTTGGCCACTCTCCAACGGACATCCGACGATCTACCTCAACAATCCGCTTAGTGAGATTAAGTAAAAATGCAAAGGTCATCTCGGTCACCGCCGCCGTAGACCCACCCGGCGTCGTTGCAACCGAAATCCCCGCTTCGTCCACTGCGTCTTTATCCATATGGGCAAGGCCCGTACCGGTTTGGGCGATCAGCTTTAGGTCAGGTAAAGCCGCGATAAGGTCTCGATCAATCAAGGTGCGCTCCCTGAGCGGGATAATCGCATCGACTCCCTGAAGCCGGCTCACTAGGGTTTCAAAGGCAGGCACATCACCATAGACCGACACCTCAGAGAATTCGCGCAAGCGAGATACGGCAGGGTGCTCCTTCATACAGCCCTCCCAATCATCAAGAATCACCGTCTTCATATACACTCCTTCTCTAGCACAGGCCAAGGCCAGACATAGCATTGCCTGAGCCGTGTGGTTATCGCTCAATTACTGCTTAATTAAGGGTATCTCTCATGGGCAACTGCTCTTCAAGCGCTTCCCAACTGCTCTGTATATGCCGCCGCATCAGTAAGCCCGCCACCTCCACATCACCTTCCGAGATAGCAGAGGCTATGCGCTCGTGTTCATAAAGTGCGATTTTCCCGCGCCCTGTAACATGTCGATGCTTATTCCTTAACAGGGTTAGCTGTGGGCGAAGCTCGTGGGTTAAATAACGCTGAATGAGTGGGTTACCGGACATTCGTGCGGTAATTAAATGAAAATCACACTCCTCAGACTCCTGAAGATAGGCTCCCTCAGGATGAGATGTCACTTGGCTGGCATGTAACTGCAGTAACGTAAGGTATTCATCGGCAGTGGATGCATTAGCACGACTGGCCGCCAACATGGCGGCTTCAGCTTCAAGAGCAGTTCTGACCTGGTAGATCGCCCGGGCATCTTCATACCGCATTTCACGCACGTGCGCCCCACTGTTCGGCACGATAGTAACGAGCCCACACTCGCTAAGGCTTTTGAGCGCCATACGCACCGGGCCTCGGCTAACACAAAAGCGCTCAGCCAACGCAACTTCCCCAAGACGAGTACCAGCCTGCAACTGCCCTTTAAGTATCTCATCGTATAAGCCACTAGCCACTCGCTCAGCTGCCAAACCATGCGTTTCTTCTTTTATTGTAGACAAAGCAATTCTCCTCCGAATGCAACACACTTTATATAACTTTCAATAATTTCCAAAAAATATTTGAAATTTTAGACCTTTTGCTTACATATCCGAGGATTGACAGAAACTACTATATGTACTTCTATATCCATGACCAAATTATTGTCTTACAATTATCTAAATAAAAGCGGAGTGGCCACCATGATCGATAAAAAGAATGTCATCGCTACAGCTATGCTGGGTTTCTCCCTGGCGGCTGCCATTACCCCCCTCACAGCCGCAGCCCAGGAAAGCTGGCCAACACAGAAAATCACTTTCGTTGTTGCGCTTGGCCCTGGCGGGTCCGCTGATCGCACCGCTCGCGCGCTGGCTCAACGGCTCCAGGAAGACCTGGGCGCGCCGATTTCGGTCATTAATCAGAATGGCGGCGGTGGTCACGTAGGCCATACTTACTTCCACAACATGCCTGCTGATGGCAGCTATTTCCTTGCCTCTTCCATCCACCCTTACGTCTCTAATGCGATTCTTGGCTTTGATGCCACTTATGATTTGTCAGACTTCGCATTCATTAACGGACAGTGGAATGATTACGATCTTTTCGCCGTCAATGCTGATACGCCTTATGAAACGCTGGCGGACTTCATGGCGGCAGCCAAGGAAAATCCAGGAACACTTAGAGTTTCTGTCGTACCTGGCTCGACCGGCGCTATCAACCTTGAACTGGCTCTTGAGGCCTTTGGGCTCGATAAAACAGACGTCAACATTGTCACCTATCAGTCTGGTGGCGCTGCGCGCACGGCGGTCGCTGGCGGGCAGGTAGACATGACCGTATTAGCTGCAGACGGCACACTATCAATCCAGGAATATATACGTCCTCTTGCCCTCGCGGCTGATACCGCATCGGATGACTGGGACGCGCCAACGCTTAATGCAGCGCTTGAAGAGAGCGGTCACGAGCCGGTTCCGGTGCTTGCAGGATCAATGCGAGGCCTTGCCGCGCATGCTGCCTTTAAAGAGAGTAACCCCGAAGCATTCCAACAAATGGTCGATGCCTATCACAATGCGCTGCAAGATGAGGCGTTCGTTAGCCGGCTAGAAGCCCAGGATATTGGTGCAGAGTGGTTGGGGCCTGAACGTACGACAGAGGTCATCGAGTCCAACTTTGAAATTTTGAAGCAATACACATCAGAAGAATAAATGATTTCAATGCGGGCACATGTGCGCTAATGCTTTTCGCTTAATCGTCACGGGACCAACTTACGCTTGGTCCCATTATTATTTCAATGTGGAGGCGCTATAGAATGGTGACAGGAAAGATTTCTGCAACGCATGCCTTTTTGTTAGGCCTTGTACTGGCTATAGCGGGCTTTATTACCTGGAGCGCTACTCAGGCCTCCACAACGCTGAACAACCTGGTGGTAGTAGCTCCCACCGCGATAATCATTGGCCTTCTGTCCATTGGGATTGTCGCTAAAACCTTGTTGAAGCCAGCGACAGAGCCTTCATCCAGCAGTACGGACAAATCATCTATATGGAGCGACATACTGCTTCTTGCAGGATTTTCCGCCTTCTGCTTTGCATTAACCAATGTCGGCTTCGACGTTGCTACTTTCGTTTTCGTCTGGGTCGGTGTTCTTATGTGTGGGAGTAAAGGAAAATGGCAACCGCCTTTGTACGCACTTGTGTTTACTGTTTTTCTTGTCAAGGGTTTTGGCTCTCTCTTCCCTTATCCAATGACCACACTAGTGCTTTAACATGATTGATCAATTCGCATTATCTCAGGCGTTTACTCTTCTTTTTACTGATCTAAGCCCTTGGCTTTGGGTTATCCCCGGCTTATTAATCGGCCTAATTTTCGGTTCGATTCCCGGGCTACAAATTTCAATGGCCATGGCCGTTTTCTTGCCCGTGACCTTTGGCATGGATTTTCTTCAAGCCATGCTGTTTTTAACCGCCATATTTACTGGCGGCGCCTACGGTGGCGGGGTAACCGCTATTCTTATGAACATCCCTGGATCATCCTCGTCAATTGCGACGGCATTTGACGGATACCCTATGGCGCGAAAGGGACAACACAATGAAGCCTTGGGCCTGGGCCTGTGCGCTTCAGTTGTAGGCGCTTTCGTGGGTTACAGCCTCCTCATGTTGTTAATCAATCCACTGGCTGCTTTTGTACTTAAAATAGGCCCGTTGGAAATGGTCGTGGTGGTACTGTGGGGGTTAACCCTCATCGCGACACTCAATGACAGCAGTATGGCCAAGGGTCTGATGGCTGGCTTTCTGGGGCTTATGCTCAGTCAAATTGGCATGTCCACGACGGGCATTATGCGCACGACAATAGGCAACCCCTATCTTCTTGATGGCATCCCAGTAGTACCCGCCATGATCGGTATATTCGCCGCTTCTGAGTTGTTACGCCTGAGAGGAAGCTCGTTTCTGGTACAAAATGAAGCCCAGCGTAATATTTCGTTTGCTCTCATTCTTAAAGGCGTTGGGCAGACGTTTCGTCATCCCGGCACCTTACTACGCGGCAGCCTTATTGGTGCTGTGATCGGTGCCATTCCTGGCGTGGGTTCATCGGTAGCTAACCTTGTCTCTTATGGCGAGGCCAAGCGAACGTCCAAGACGCCTGAAGCGTTCGGCAAGGGGGCACCCGAGGGTGTTGTGGCGGCTGAATCTGCAAACTCCAGCTCGGAGGGCGGCTCAATGACAGCGCTATTAGCGCTTGGCATTCCTGGTGGGGCTGCAACTGCTGTACTCCTGGCCGCGTTCTCTTTTCACAATATTATTGGCGGGCCATCGTTCATAAGAGACCAGACCGATATCGTGTATTCGATTATTCTCGGCAATCTGGGGCAAGTGGTACTTCTAGCGTTTTTGGGATTACTTAGCCTTCGCTTACTGGGCATGGTAGTGCGCGTTCCGCTGGCTTATCTAGTACCCAGTGTATTAGCAATGTGTGCCTGGGGCGGCTATGGCATAACCGGCACTATCGCTGGGCCGCTAACCGTTGCCGCATTTGCAGGGCTCGGCTGGCTCATGCGACAAAACAACTATCCCGTCGCAGCAACGGTCATCGGTTTACTGCTTGGCCGCATGATGGAAGGAGAAGTCGTGCGCACCTTACAAGTGTCCGGTGGCCGACCTTTTGAATATATGATGGAGCGACCCATTGCTCTGGCTCTTTTCATCATAATGCTGCTTGTTTTAATTGGTGCCCCAGCATTGAAAGCCTTCCGCTCTCGCCGCGCTAGCCATGAACCTAATTAAACAAATGCCTCCTCAACTTCGAGGAGGCATTACCTTTGGCATCGGCGCCTTAGGCGGGCTCGCTTTTTTTGCACTCTCCCTACCGTTGCCATGGGTACTGGGCAGCCTAACGGCATCACTCCTGTGTACTCAGACGACGTCTTTTCAGCCTCGTTTTCCTGGGCCATGGCGCAGTTACGCTATGGTCGCTATCGGCACGATGCTAGGCACCAGTTTTACCCCAGAAGTCGTACGCCAAGCCGGGGACTGGACCATAAGTCTGATTGTCATGAGTGTGTTATCGCTGGCATTTTGTGTCATTGCCTATCAAATATTCTATCGCTTCGGGAAAATGGATAGAGTAACTGCTTTGTTCGCCGCCATACCCGGAGGACTCTCAGTCGTTTCAGTTTTGGCAGAAAATTACCGAGCCGAAGTCAGCCGCGTTGCCCTTTGTCATACCGCGCGCCTAGTGGTATTGCTAATTGCAGCGCCCATCATCATCCAGGCGACGTCCGGCATTAACCTCGCTGACGCTAGTCTTGCAAGCTTCACTCACGCGGAAGCAATCGATCCTATTAACCATGGAATCCTGGCCTTGGTGGCGATAGCCAGCGGCTGGCTAGCCTGGCGATTGAACTTTCCCTCAGCGATGCTATTGATTCCATTGCTCAGCTCGGGATTACTGCACGCGACTGATCTTTTAACGGTTCATGTCCCCCCTCTGCTTTCCAGCGCGGCACAGATTGTCATTGGCGCAGGCGTAGGGGCGCGATTCGCGAATTACTCCCTCCCACAAATTTTAAAAGATGGCTGGCTCGCGGCGGTGATTGGTGTACTCCTTACCTTTGGCTCCTTCGTTGCAGCCCTGTTGTTTGCGCCCATTATAGGGTTGGACAACACACCTTTGTTCTTATCCTACTTGCCTGGAGGGGCGCCGGAACTTGGCGTCGTAGCGCTGGCGTTGTCCATAGACCCCGCCATGGTGGCAGCCCACCATGTACTTCGTGTTTTCTTGATCGTAGCAATGCTTCCCCTCATCGCCAGTTGGCTAGGAAAACAAATACAGCAAGGCTAGCGATATAAAGTGCTAATAGACTCCTTTAGAGCAGCGCTTGACCCTATATTTTTCCTCTTGCCCCAGCCTTCTCTTCAGATTCACATGATTAGCATCGTTCCGGCTTGAATATAGCGGTGACTGCCTGCATATCATAAGCAATTATTTTTCTGCGAAGCTGAGCTTACCCATGTCAATCATTGATCCTCGCACCGGCAAACCGCTGACAGCGGATACCGCAAGCACGAATACTGCTGATACCGAACGCGCGCCAGTGCGCCCCGAAGATGTGATTATCGAACTCGATGCGAGCAACATTCAGCAAGTGCTGGAAGCGTCAATGCAGGTGCCGGTACTGCTGGGCTGCTACTCGCCAGCTGATAGCAGCTGCACCACATTGCTGACTGTACTGGAGAAGCTGGCGCTCGAATACGCGGGCACCTTCCTGCTTGGCAAGCTAAATACAGACGCTAATCCGGAAATTTCTGCTCAGTTGGGTGTGCAGGCGGTACCGGACGTTAAGCTGGTGAGCCAAGGCGGCCTTGTGGATAATTTTCAGGGCGCACTGCCCGAGAAAGAGGTGCGTGAATGGTTAGGGCGCTACTTCCCTGCCCCGGCCGACGCACCAGAAAGCCCTGAAGAGCAGGCCGAGGCGGCGCTTGAGCAAGGCGACACCGCAACAGCCCACGGCATTTACCAAGACCTGGTAACGCAATACCCGGAGCACTACGCCTACCAAGTGGCGTTTGCCCGCATATTAGTGGCTGAAGGGCGCGGAGATGAGGCGCGCAGCGTGCTGGAAAATCTCCCCCCCGAAGAGCGCGATGGCCCAGCAGCACGCGGCGTACGCGCCAGCATTGCGTTCAGTGAACAAGCGCTTTCAGCAGAAGACATTGCGGCCTTGGGTGAGCGCGACGATAGCGAAGCGCAATTCCAGCGCGCCCTGCGCCAAGTGGCCGATGGTCAATACGATGCAGGGCTTGAAGCGCTGCTTACGCTAATGAAGCGTGACCGTACCTACAACGATGATGCGGCGCGTAAGACGCTGTTGCAGGTATTTGATGCACTAGGCGCCGACCACCCGCTGACGGTCGCCTATCGCCGTAAGCTGTTTGCGCTGCTTTATTAATGGCTAAGGCTTCAATAGCGCATCCATCCGCGTTAATGCTGCTTCCAATTGAGCGCACGTAGTACCAAAATTTAGCCGCACAAAGCCGGGGTAGCCAAACGCTGCCCCGTCTGAAAGCGCCACACCGGCCTGCTCCTTGAGCGTTTGGTAAGGCGTTTCTCCCAGACCTGCTTCCCTCATATCAAGCCAAGCCAAATATGTTGCCTCCGGTGCGCTTAGGTACACACCCGGCCAGTTGGCAACGCGTGCTTCAAGCGTGGCGCGGTGCTGACGCAGCACATCCAGCAGCGCTTGACGCCACGGCTCACCCTCTCGATACGCCGCTTCTGCCGCCACTAACCCCAGCACGTTTACATCGGGCAACAGGCCCTTGCAGGCAGCGGCAAACCGCTGGTGCACTTCGGGGTCAGGGATGATCGCACATGCGCTGCTTAACCCCGCCAGATTAAAGGTTTTAGAGGGCGCCCATAGAGTAATCGTGCGTTTGGCTAGCTCAGGAAACATGGCCGCTAACGGACGATGTTGAGCATCTTTATTTAGCAGTAGGTCGCAGTGTAGCTCGTCAGAGACAACCCATAGATCGTGCTGTTCAACCAGCTTCACCAACGGCGCCAGCTCTTCACGGCCCCAAACCCGCCCGGTCGGATTATGCGGATGGCACCAGAGTAATATGCGTGTTTTGGGTGTGATGGAGGCTTCAATCGCACTAATATCCAACTGCCATGGCTCGCCTGGGCGTTTAGGCGCGGCCAGCATGGCCTGCTGGGGCAAACGCCCGGTACGCTCAGCGACGGCTAAAAACGGTGGATAAATAGGCGTTACCGTTAGCACGCCATCGCCTGGCTGGGTTAACGCCAGCGTGGCGAAGTGGAGCGCGGCCACGACACCCGGCAGCCAGTGCTGCCAGTCGGGCTGGATCGTCCAGTCATAGTGCGTAGCACTCCATGTGCAGAGCGTTTCTGTTAACGTAGCAGGCACTTCTCCGTAGCCGTAAACACCATGAGCGACCCGTGCTTGTAGCGCCTCAATAACCGCGGGCGGCGAATAAAAATCCATGTCGGCAACCCATAGAGGCAGTACTTCACCGTTATAGCGATGCCATTTTTGGGATGAGTAGCCACCTTCGGGGTGGCGTCGCTCGATAGGCGTGGCAAAATCAAAAGCCATAACAGATCTCACTTATTGACGAAGGTTGGTAACGAGCATGCCGCAAGATGATTTTTATACCAAGGTGCGCGCAGGGTTGTCAGCGCTATTGCAGCAATGGCAAGCGCTTGGTCAGGCCGATGCTGACCAGTTAGCGCTCATACTGGCGGAAACCGCACGGGTTGCCAAACTGGGCACGCCGGACACGACACCCGATGGGGCAATACTTAAACACTGGAGCCAAACACTTGAGGATGACATTCCGCTATGGGCACCCCGCACAGCGGTTTTTCTGCTCAATCAAATGCCTGCCAAGCCAACACCTCAAAGTGAGGCAGAAGCCTGTGCCTGGGCTTACTGCTGGCTGCGCAACCGCACGTTTAACACTGTAGAGGCCGCGCATTCTGAGCTTCCAGCCCACCTTCAAGCACCACTAAAAAGTGCTTTGGAGGCTGCCTGGCGCGATCAGCAGGGGCTACGTCTGGTATAAAAAAGCGTTAACGCTTTCGATAGCACGGCTTGTTGTGCAGCGCGCGGATATACTGGCTGACAAACGAAGAAAAATATTTAATCAATTATAAGGATAGTCATTGATGCTGGACGTTCCGATTAGCTGGCAATTGGCCAAAGTAGCGGTGTCAGTCGCGATGGTGCTGGGACTGGGGGCGATTGCTGTACGTGTGAGCCCCAAAGTGGCAGGGCTTTTATCAGGCTATCCTTTGGGCACCGCGCTGGCACTGTTCTTTATTGGTCTGGAGATATCCCCAACGTTTTCCGCTGAAAGTGCGATTCATACACTAGCGGGCTTTACCGCGACCATGGCACTTGGCGCGGGTTATTGGCTTTGCGGCCGTAAGCCCGGTTTGAAGGGTGTCGCCAGCGGAATGGCAGGTGCTATCACTCTGTGGCTTATGGCAAGCCTGGTGCTTGCCCAGTTCGATTTTACTCGCTTGACGGGTACGCTGGTGACGCTTTGCGCTATCGTATTTTTTACGTGGATTTTCCGGCAAATACCCGACAGCCTGGCCACTGCATGTCAGTCTTTCTCGTGGGGCGCTTTATGTATTCGCGCCTTGCTGGCGACGCTGATTGTCTTTGCCATCACAAGCCTTGCCCATTGGGTACCGCCTGCCTGGGCAGGCACGTTGGCGGCTTTCCCCGTCACCATGCTGCCTTTCCTGCTAATTTTGCATATAACCCAAGGCCCCGCGCCTACCGCGACCGTTATCAAACACTACCCCGTGGGGCTGGGCTCGCTGTTAAGTTACGCCCTGTGTGTCTCTTATACGTATGAAACGTTGGGGCTTGCCTGGGGCACGCTGGCCGGTTTTTTGGTAGCAACGCTATGGCTGCTGGGCTGGCTACAGGTCCAACGCTGGTTTGCCAAGCGACGCGAAGGCAACAGGCAAGCTGCTTGACCTAGCGCTTGCCTGAATTTACAACCCCTGCCAACGATAAGGCGATCACCATGTTTACCCGTACGATTGAGCCGGCGTTTTACGATACGGATGCGCTGGGCCATATTAACAATACGCGCCTACCCGCCTGGTTTGAGCTGGCCCGCAACGACCTCTTCAAGCTTTTTACGCCTGACTTGGACCCGAAGCAGTGGCGTTTGATAATGGCGCGGATGGAAATCGACTACCGTGCAGAACTGTTTTACGGCCATGACGTCGAATTACGCACCTATTTAACGCGGCTGGGCAATAGCTCATTTACCGTCACTCAGGAAGCACGCCAACATGGCACGCTCACCAACCTCGGCCACACGGTGATGGTACAGTACGATCACCAGGCTAAATGCGCCGTACCTATTGAGGGCGCGCTGCGCGACGCCTTGTCGACTCACTTACAAGATGCGCCCGCCTGACGCACCAACCCGCCGGACGAGGCGACCAGGAGCACAGCATGGCCATTCGCTATAATCTCTGGCTGGACCCTGACAATACTGCGCAGCATCGCGCTGTCGAAGCGGATATTGAGCGCTATTTTATTGAGCGCTTTGCAGACTATCCGCATATCCGCTTGTTTGGGGCTGACCCTTACGATTATGATGCCCCGTTTAACCGCCTTTATGACGTACTAATGGCGCGGGCCGCCGAGTATTGCGAGCGGACATGGTGCTATGTAGCGTCTCCTGGGCAGTTGAATCGCTGCTTTTTTCGTGCTGTTGGCCGCTCCAATAAATTTGTTCAAGACGACCATTCGTGAGAGACCAACCTAATGGTGATCCGCACCAACCAGGCGCCCGATGAGCGTCAGCTGGCGATTATTACCCAGCAGTTAGGCCGCGCACCACGTGGCATCGAAGCCGTTGCCGCCACTGATAGCGAAGGTACACCGCTGGTGCTGCGTATGGCGCCGATTGTTGATAGCAAACCCTTTCCTACCCTGTACTGGCTCTGTTCTGATGTACTAAAGGTAGAAATTTCACGCATTGAAGCGGTGGGGGTTATCAAATCACTTGAGCAGCGCCTGCAAGAAGAGCCAGAATTTCTAGCGCATTATCAGCAAAGCCATCGTGACTATGTAAAAGCCCGCTGGGATTATATGAGCGACGCCCAGCGCGCAGAGGTTGCACGGCTGGGCTATACCGATGTGTTGACCGAGCGTGGCATTGGCGGTATCAGCAACTGGCAACAGATACGCTGCCTGCACACTCAGTATGCCCATCATCTATGTGGCGATAATGTGATTGGTCAGTGGATGGATGAGCACCACCAGGTAGACCAGCACCTTCCATAACACCGCTTTTCTCATAAGCGTTAAGGAACCCAATTAATGTCCCGAATTTGCGTTTATCTCGGCTCACGAGAAGGTAACAGCCCGGCTTATCGCCAAGCAGCCCAGGCATTAGGTACTGTGCTGGCAGAGCGAGGGCACACCCTGGTATACGGCGGCGCGCGTATTGGCCTAATGGGCGAGCTTGCTAATGCGTCGCTGGCGGCAAGCGGCAACGTGATAGGCGTTATGCCGGACCATCTGGTAGAGCGCGAGCAAGCGCACTTTGGACTCACCGAACTGATCCGCGTGCCCAACATGCATGAACGCAAAGCCACCATGGCCGCTAACGCCGACGCGTTTATTGCCATGCCAGGCGGTATCGGTACCTTTGAGGAGCTGTTTGAGATTTGGACCTGGGGCTATTTAGGCCTGCATGAGAAGCCCATGGGCCTACTGGATACCGAGGGGTTTTATACGCCACTATTGGCATTTCTCGACAACACCGTGACGCAGGGTTTTCTAGCTCAAACGACACGGGATATGCTGCTGGACGCGGCAACACCAGAGGCGCTACTTGACGCGCTGGAGAGCCAGCTTAGGTAGAGGTGAGCGAGGCGGGCATGGCAAGCGCGCTACGCGCCGCGGATAACGTTGCGGGTGCGCTGATAGGTGAGCTGGAGCAGACGGGCATCTTCTCCCGCCCGGTGACGATGGATATCGACCTCGGTAATCATGGCCTCTTTGGTACCGCTCCATATCGCTTGCTGCTCTTCGCTCAACAAAATGCGCAGCGCCTCCAAGCGGAAGCGAGGCAGCATGCCTGCATGGTGGAACAACAGCGAAAGCCAGGTATTATCGTAGCCCCAGCTGTCGCTGTACGCTTTGCCTAACCCGCTTAACTCATCGTTGAGCCACTGGGCCACCTGACGAACAGGGTGCCCTTCCTGGTACAAGCGATCACGCGAAATACCGTGCAAGAGCTCTGCTTTAGGGTCCCAGTGCGTCCACTCATCCAGTGGTTGAATAAGAAACGCGCAGCAGCTACCGTCAGCACGTGCAATGCCAACTTCTATGGGATAACTACCACGCCCAAATCCGGACGCTTCAATATCTAATACAGTGGGTAGCGTCTCGGACACTGACTTCCTCATTCAATCATTGGGCGCAATCATTACTCGTTAGCCCATTACGCGGCGGTCACATCGTTGAGCGGATGCCGTTCAGCCAACTGTTCCCAGTAGGCAGCTTGGCTCTCATCTATGCTTAAGCCTAGCTCACCCAAACGATAGGCGCTGACCAGCCGCTCAGCAGCCAAATAGTGACCGGACTGCGCCGCACGGGCATACCACGTTACCGCATAATCTTCACGGCGCGGATATTGCGCGCAGCCGTGCTCGTAGATCTGGGCCACCTGGTACTGTGACTTCACATCACCCGCTTGAGCGGCTTCCACCACATAGCGTGCCCCCCGCGCTTTGTCCTGCGGCGATAAGCTACGATGAAACAGCATATGCCCGTAAACGGACAGTGCATCAGGATGCCCCGCTTCAGCGCAGCGCTTGAACAAACGCATGGTAAGACGCTGTGTGCGCTCTGAACGCGGTAACAACCAACGGTTTTGAAACAGCCGTTCAGCTAAACGAAACTCTAGCCGAATAAACAAAGATGATGCCTGCGGCATGGCAAACCACCCTGCCAATTTGTTGAGATATTGAATTAGCGGTCACTACATCATTTGACTGCCAATCACACGAAAAACCGGGGTCAGCCGGCCAATGGGGTGGCAAGCATACGCCTGCCTTTGCGACGACTCAACCCCATTGATTTGCTGCTTTCAAATAGCCTCGCTAACATGCTTCTCACACACCGTCATTCATCACCTTTATAAACGCCTATTCGGCGATAATTTTCGCTTTAGCGAGGAGACAAAAATGCAAACGCGCCCACTTGGCAGAACGGGAATTGAGGTCAGTCGACTCTGCCTTGGTACGATGACGTTTGGCGAGCAAAACAGTGAGGCAGAAGCTCACGAACAGCTGGATCGCGCCGTCGCTTTCGGTATCAATTTTATCGATACAGCTGAGATGTACCCCGTACCGCCCAAAGCCGAAACGCAAGGATTAACGGAAGCCTATGTTGGCAGCTGGCTGAAACAGCGTGGCGACCGCGATGACGTCATTATTGCCACCAAGGCAGTAGGCCCGGGGCCTGAGCATATCCGGGGCGGCCCACGTTTGACGCGTGATCATATTCACCAGGCCATCGACGCAAGCCTTAAGCGTTTACAAACGGACTATGTCGATCTTTATCAGCTGCATTGGCCAGACCGCAACACCAACTTTTTCGGCAAGCTGGGCTACGCGCATCAGGAGAATGAAGATGCCACGCCGCTTGAAGAGACGCTTTCTGCACTCAAGGAGCTGGTGGATGCTGGCAAAGTAAGATCGATCGGCCTCTCCAATGAAACCCCGTGGGGCGTCATGCGATCGCTTCACTTGGCCGAAAAAATGGATCTACCGCGAGTGGCCTCCATACAAAATCCTTACAACCTGCTTAATCGCTCGTTTGAGGTGGGCTTGGCGGAGATTGCTCATCGCGAAGACGTAGGCTTGCTGGCTTATTCTCCCCTGGCCTTTGGTGTTCTTTCTGGCAAGTATCTTAATGACGCATGGCCCGAAAAAGGCCGCCTGACGCTTTATGAGCGCTTTAAGCGCTACACCTCACCAGAGGCGGAGGCGGCGACAAAGGCCTACGTTGAGCTGGCCCGCGAACATGACCTTGACCCCGCACAAATGGCACTGGCGTTTATTAATTCACGCAGCTTTCTTACCAGCAATATTATTGGTGCCACCACACTGGACCAGTTGGAAAGCAACCTGGCCAGTGAGAGCCTTAAGCTGGACGACGATGTGCTTAGCGCGATTGAGGATATTCATCGCCGGATGCCAACCCCCTGCCCCTAAGCATTGATACACACGCTATTAAAGCGATAGCCTCGGCCAACGCCGAGGCTTGATATACTATCGGCCATGATTTTGTTCTTATCTGGTTTTGCATCGGCCGAAGGAGTTCACCTTGCTAAGCGTTATTTCGCCAGCGAAAACGCTGGATTTTGAAACGCCCTCCACCACTCACCAGGTGACACAGCCCGACTTTCTAACGGAAAGCCAAGCGCTGATCGATATCCTGCGTGATTACTCACCTCAGCAGATCAGTGAGCTGATGGGCATCAGCGACAAGCTTGCTGGCCTTAATGCGGCACGCTTTGCTGAATGGGAGCCGCCGTTTTCACTAGAGAATGCCAAACCTGCCGCTCAAGCGTTCCAAGGCGATGTTTATACCGGCCTGGAGGCTCAAACGTTCAGCGATGCGGAGAACCGGTTTGCCCAACAGCACCTGCGTATTTTGTCAGGCCTGTATGGCTTACTGCGCCCGCTGGACCTGATTCAGGCTTATCGACTGGAGATGGGCACCAAACTGTCTAATCAGGCGGGTAAGGATTTATACGCGTACTGGAAGCCTACACTGACCAATGCCCTTGATCAGGCTATTACAGAAAGCGGTTCAAAGGTTCTGGTGAATCTTGCTTCTAATGAGTACTTTAAAGCGGTAGATGCCAAAAAGCTTAACGCCCGCGTCATCACGCCGGTGTTTAAAGATGAGAAAAACGGCACGTTTAAAATCATCAGCTTTTATGCCAAAAAGGCCAGAGGCCTAATGAGTGCCTGGATTATTCATCAGCAGGTGAACGACCCTGAAGCGCTTACAGCATTTAATGTGGCAGGCTACCAATTTGATGCAGTGTCCTCTGAAGGCGATACGCTGGTGTTCACACGCAAAGAAGCAGACCGATAAACATTTCCCCCTTTGCTAAAAAAAAGTTACGCCGCGTGAGGAGCGCGGCTTAAGCAACCGGCGATGTACCTCTTTAAATAGCGCGGTATCACAGCGATCAAGCCACTCATAAGCCACCATATCCGCCGTCACCGCAATGGCGCCTTGCGCACAGGCACGCTCACGCGCAAAGCGAGCTTCCTCACAACGACGGCTCGCTGTCGCTTCACTTAGCCAATACACGCTATATCCAGCTTCCAGCAAGCCAAGCGCGCTCTGCAACACACAGATGTGTGCTTCTGTGCCGCAGATCACGACTTGTTGCACCGATTGGGCCTTTAATGCTTGGGCAAATTCAGGCGCTTCCATTGCGCTGAAATGATGTTTTTGCCAAACCTGATGCTCACCCAACTCGCTTATCAAACCAGCTGCCGTCCCCCCGAGTTTTTCAGGGTATTGTTCGGTAAGCCAGACGGGGACTGCCAAAGCTTCTGCTACGTTTGCAAGCCAGGCGGCCTCCTCTATTACCTGCAAACCGCCTTCAATCACCGGCAGTAAGCCTGCTTGAAAATCGATCATTAACAATAGGCTACGATCTCGTTGTAGGCGCATGTTTTCCCTCTTATTCTTTATGCTTATGAGTGCCATTAAGATAGTCCATTCTAAGCGCCCAAGCGCTAAACTAGCCGCTCAATACTTTCCACACGCTCATTACGTTGAGCTTACGTTCTTAATGGCTTTGAAACATTGGAGATTGCCATGTTACGACAATTGTTTGTCATGCTGCTGGTCAGCGTTATGGGGTTTAGCGTTGCGGTGGAGCATGCGGAAGCGCGCCGTATGGGAGGTGGTGGCAATATGGGCAGCATGTCCCGTTCTGCGGACCGCCCGGCCAGCACACCCAGTACACAACAAGCGCAAGGTGGCCAGCAGCAGGGCCAAGCGGGTGCTGCGGCAGTACGTAGAGGCGGAATGGGCGGCATGATGGGCGGCCTTCTGGCTGGAGGGCTAATTGCCGCACTCTTTTTCGGCGGTGCCTTTGATGAGCTAAGAATGATGGACCTGCTCATGGTGGTCGGTATCGCAGTGCTTGCGATGATCGCTTTCCGTGCGTTTATTCGCCAGCGACGTCCAGCGCATGCTTCCGAATCCAACTACCAACGTACGCAGCACGTGCCATCAGCGCCTGCTGCTGGCTCAGTAGGCGCTGTGCCTGGTAGCTTGGCAAGCAGCCTGCAAAGCACGCCTGCCTGGTTTGATAAAGAGCAGTTTTTAAACGGTGCTAAAGAGCATTTTATGACGCTGCAGCGTGCCTGGGACAATAACGACTTTAGCCAGATTCAGGAGTATGTCACTCCCGAGCTCTATAACCTGCTACGCACCGAGCGCGCTCAGCATCCTGCCAATAATCGTACCGACATCGTACGTTTATTTGCCGAACTGGGGGATATTAACGAGTACGAAGGTAATGCTGAGGCAAGCGTAATCTTTCATGGCATTATAGAAGAGAATGGAGAGCAGACCGAGTTCAACGAGTCGTGGCACTTAACCCGTGCAATGCGTGACCAGGCACCCTGGTATGTGCAAGGTATTGAGCAAAACCCTGGCGCTTAAAACGCGGGGCTATCCCTTCAAACGGCCGCTAAAAGCGGCCGTTTTTCTTTCCAAGGGACAACCTAATCAACCGTTTAAATCAACACGTTGAATTAGTTCTCAGCAGCCTCTTCGATACTCTTACCCGCGCTTTCAATGCTTTCGCCGGCGCTTTCAATACTATTATCAATACTTTCACCCGCCTCTTCAGCAGGCCCCTGGTTATCACAGGCAGCCAAACCGCCTGCAAGCAGAGCCATCAACACCGCCGCTGATAACTTCTTAATCACTTGTCCGTTCATCCTGTTTCTCCTCCTGAGATAACGCATAAGGCGTTCTTCTATCAACGTCTGCACCATTTTAAAGACAACAGTACGCTACCACCACCCATATCAGGGTAGCTGCTTGGAGCAGAAAATCGTAAATTTTAGGCAAAAAAAATCCCCCCGGGCGCAAGCCCGGGAGGATTTTTCACA